>CAVBOS010000064.1:0-9963 GCA_963597005.1 Lachnospiraceae bacterium | reverse complement strand
CAACTGCTGAAAATAACCAAACAGCTGTTGATATTCAAGTTCTTCAAGGTGAAAAGGCTTTTCCATGTAGTCGTTCGCTCCCGCATCAAGTCCTTCGACCTTGTCGGAAATCTGACTTCTTGCCGAAAGAATGAGCACCTTGGTCTCGTCATTTGTTTTTCTCAGCTCCCTAAGAATATCCATGCCGTCCATGTTCGGTAAATTTAAATCGAGAACAATTAAATCGTAGTTTTCCGATAAAATATAATCGAGCGCATCGCTTCCGTCATAACAGGTATCGACCTCATAGCCTGAATTATAAAGTCTTTTTGCAATGGTATCGCATAATTGCTTTTCGTCTTCAACAATTAATAATCTCATTATTTCTTCTCCGTCTTAACAGGAATTTTACACCTAACATTGTATAATACAGTTGTCTTAAGGTCAAGAAACCAAATATGAGAGAGGAAAATGTATTGCAAAAGAAAAGAACAATTCAGTTTGCTTTGTTTGCCGTCGGCGCATGTATGGTGGCTTATGGGGCATTCAGAGGTGAAGTAAATACCGTGCTTGCCAAGGCAATTAAGTTATGTTTGGAGTGTGTGGGCATTGGGTAAAAAACAAAACGTTATATCAAAAGGACTTGCAAAATTCCGACTGCTCATTCAGGCGGCGGCAACTCTACTTTCAAACATACATCTGCCGAACTTTCTAAAGGGTAGAATTTATCAGGGTAACGGAAAATCGGTATGTGTTCCGGGACTTAACTGCTATTCCTGTCCTGCGGCAAGCGCATCATGCCCAATAGGAGCGTTTCAGTCGGTAATCGGCTCGTCTAAATTTAAATTTTCTTACTACATAACGGGATTTTTCATATTGCTCGGAGTAACGCTGGGAAGATTTATATGTGGATTCCTCTGTCCGTTCGGTTGGGTTCAGGATTTACTGCACAAAATACCGTTCAAAAAGTTGTCAACAAAAAAGCTTAAACCGCTTCGCTACCTAAAATATGTGATATTGCTCGTGTTTGTCATTTTGCTTCCGTTGCTTGTCACAAATTCTTTAGGAA
Source organism: Lachnospiraceae bacterium (assembly GCA_963597005.1). Lineage (GTDB taxonomy): Bacteria > Bacillota > Clostridia > Oscillospirales > Acutalibacteraceae > SIG603. Next base: position 8,915 of record CAVBOS010000064.1, on the reverse strand, counting down.
TGGGCGATCCGTTTTTCTGCAAGTACATATGTCCGCAAGGAGTTTTGGAGGGCGCAATACCGCTTTCGGTAGCAAATCCAAGCATTCGTTCGGCACTCGGACAGCTGTTCACTTTTAAAAGCGCAATTCTTGCAACGGTTATCGTGTTAAGCCTTATTTTCTATCGTCCGTTCTGCAAATGGATTTGCCCGCTCGGCGCAATTTATTCGCTGTTCAATAAAATATCGTTCCTTGAAATCAAGGTGGATAAAAATAATTGTGTCAGCTGTAACAGCTGTGTCAAGGCGTGCAAAATGGATGTTAACGTACTTGAAACGCCAAATCACCCGGAATGCATACGCTGCGGAGCGTGTATGAAGGCTTGTCCGAAGGATGTAATCGGATATCGTTTTATAAACAAGGAAATTAATAAAGAAAAATCTATAAATAATACTGTTTCAATTAAAAAAGGAGATTAAAAATGAAATCTAAAACAAAAAAATTAATGGCACTCGTACTCACAATTCTTATGGCGGCTTCAATAACGGCTTGTTCATCAGCAAACACGGCAGAGGAAAGCAGTAATACAGAGAGCTCGGCAGTTTCAACATCATCTGAGGCTTCAAGCGATTTAAGTTCACTTACGGCAGATGAGCTTCACAATAAAATCAACGACTTATATCAGGCAGAAAACAAGATTTTTTCGGAGCATAAGGATATTTGGGACAAGGCTTTTGTTGTATTGCAAGACAGCACAGCTGAAATTACCGATAATTATGCTGATTTTATGTCCGAATCGATAAACGCAAGCAAAGACAGCTTCACTGAAGACGAATTGAACACGCTTAACGATGATATTGAGAAATACCGTGTATATGAAAATCAGATAATAGAGCTTAAGGCACAGCTGGACAAGGTGGAAGATTCAAGCGAAGAGAGTTCTTCAGACGGTACTGCTTCGTTACAGGATATATCGGGCGTAGACTTTGACGGAAACGAGTTTGACGGAAGTATCTTCTCAAACAATGCGGTTACGGTAGTCAATTTCTGGTTTACATCTTGCAAGCCTTGCGTAGCTGAGCTCTCAAAGCTTAACGAACTTAACGAAACCCTTAAGGATATGGGCGGCGAGGTTGTTGGAATTAACACTGATACAAGCAACGGCTATGAGGCAGGTATTGAAGAGGCAAAAACCGTCCTTGAGAGCCAGGGAGCTTCTTACCGCAATCTTTCTGTAAATTTAAGCTCTAAAGCGGGAGACTATATGTCAACAATTATGGCGTTCCCGACAACTGTTCTTGTCGACAGAAACGGCAACATAGTCGGCGAACCGCTTCTCGGCGGTATTGATAACGAAGAGAACTACAATACCCTTATGGAACAGATTAAAACTGTCATTGCAGCTGACAGCGCAAATTAACAATAAAAATCGAAAATAATTCTAAAAAAGACAATTATGCAAAAATTAACAAGCGTGATTGTCTTTTTTTGCGTCTGAAAAGATAAATCAGAAAATTAAGTTATACTCAAAAGCATACAGAAAAAGGCTGCAATCGAGGATAAATGTTATACTGATTACACTAAAAACAAACACGAAAGGTGGATTTATTAATGTCTAAATTAAGAATTGGTATTATCGGTTGCGGTGGAATTGCTAATGTTAAGCATCTTCCTGCTTTGTCTTCATTCCCCGAAGATTGTGAGCTTGTCTATTTTTGCGATATCATCAGAGAGCGTGCGGAAAAGGCTGCAAAGGAATATGGAACTCCCGACGCAAAGGTATGCGAGGATTATCACGAGCTTTTAGCTGATGAGAGCATCGATATCGTTCATGTTCTTACACCGAACGTAAACCACTGCCCAATCACTTGTGATGCACTCGAGGCAGGCAAGCATGTTCTGTGTGAGAAGCCGATGGCTATCACATATGAAGAGGGCAAGAAGATGCTCGATACAGCAAAGCGTACGGGCAAAAAACTTACTATCGGTTATCAGAACCGTTTCCGCAAGGATACACAGCAGATGTATCAGATGGTCAGAAACGGTGAGCTTGGTGAGATTTATTTTGCTAAGGCACACGGCGTCAGAAGAAGAGGCGTTCCTACATGGGGCGTATTCCCTGACAAGTCAAAGCAGGGCGGCGGTCCGCTTATCGACATCGGAACTCATCCGCTTGATATGACGCTTTGGATTATGGATAACTACAGACCTGTTGCCGTTATGGGTCAGACCTTCCAGAAGCTCAAGGATCACCCCGAAGGAAACAAGTTCGGTCCATGGGATCCCGAGACATTTGAGACAGAGGATTCTGCATTCGGTCTTGTAAAGATGGAGAATGGCGCAACAATTTATATCGAGGCTGCATGGGCAATCAATATGCTCAACTGCAAGGATGCAATGGTCACTCTTTGCGGTACAGAGGGCGGCTCTGAGATGTTCGGCGACAACTGGGACAACAGAGGATACCTCATCACAAATACTGTTTCTCACGGTCAGCTTGTAGATATTCAGCCGGCAGAGACAGCAGGTGTTTACGGATTTGGTGGCGTTGATATGTCCGATCCTAAAATCATGGAGGCTCGTCACTGGCTTGATGCCGTAAAGAATGACACAGAGCCTTATGTAAAGCCAGAGCAGGCACTTGTTGTTACAAGAATCCTTGAGGCTATTTATAAGTCTGCAGAGACAGGCGAGACAATTTACTTCACATATGACGATTAATTGGGAGGTATAAAATGCCCACACAATTTATGAAATTAGGCTTTGAAGACCGAGTTTTGCGTGAGGACGGATTTTATAATGTCCTTCTAAACGGAAAACAGGTTGGCTTCAATGTCGATTTAAGAATCAATTATTACAGAGGACTTCCGCTTTCTGCGGTTAAGAAAATCGAGCTGACCGTAGACGGTGAGAAGATTCCTGATTATCTCGTTTTAGCTGAGCTTAACGGAAAGGAATTCACCGTTCCTCAGATGAAAGAACTCTATGCAGAATACTGGGGAATAAAAACTCCGATGCATGTTCGTGTGTTTAATTACGGTTTGGCTCCGGGCGAACATGAGGTTGCTGTCAGAATTGAGTACAAGAGCCCGTACATGGAGTTTGCACCGGGAATTTACGGAATGATTGACGGTTCGTGCAAGAAGAAAATGGTAGTCGGAGAAGGGAGAGAGCTGTAATGAGTAAAATTGATTTAGGTGTCTCCTTATACGGATTTACCGAAAGATTTGTGAAGGAAGACGGTTACGGCTTTGAGGAAATGTTCAAAGAGCTGAACGCACTCGGAGTCAAGAAGTTCGAGCTTGTCGGCGCTCAGATGTTTTCAAGCTATCCGAACCCGACGGACGCTGAGATAGATGAAGTTGTCACTCTTGCGAAGAAGTACGGCGTCGAGCCTTTCAGCTACGGCGGATATGTTGATTTTGCAAAGAGAGACGACAGGGATTTGACCGAAGACGAAATGATGAACGAGGTCGTATTCGACCTGCAGACAGCTCACAAGCTTGGCTGCAAGTATATTCGTGGTTTCGGTATTCCCGTCAACCTCTATCCCCGTGTTGCTCAGATGGCAGAGTTCTACGGCGTTAAGGTTTGCTATGAGATTCATGCGCCTGAAAGACCGAGTGACCCGCACATTCAGGAGTTGTCAAAAATATTTGACGGTTTGAATTCTCCGTGGGTTGGCTTTGTTCCTGACTTCGGCTGCTATATCGAAAGACCGAATATTCTCCACATTCAGAGATTTTTGGGTCTTGGGGCAAAAATGGAAAATCTCCAGTTCATCATTGATAACCGTCACAACGGCTATACAGAAGAGACAATGAACAAGAAAATGGAGGAAATGGGAGGCGGTGAAGCTGAGAAAATGGCAGTAAGCGAGTGGTTCGGTTACATGTCCTTTGCTCCTGCCGACATTGAGGGCTTCAAGTCTATCCTCAAGCATGCTAAATATTTCCACGGCAAATTCTATCATATTGATGAGGACTGCGTAGAAACAACTATTCCTTATGAGACGCTCATTTCTCTCATTGTCGAGTCAGGCTTTGAGGGAACAATCATGACCGAGTACGAGGGTCATTCGTTCTATCTCAATCACGCTGTCGAGCAGATCGGCCGCCACCTTAGGATGGAAAAGAATATTCTTGGCAGTCTCGAATAATATCGTTTAAGACTGACTAGTTCCTTTCACAGTGAGCTGAAGTCATGATAGCCACTCTGGCTTCTCTCACTTTGTGAAGAATGTTTACCCGAATTTTTTTCCAAAGTGCTGAAATTTATACCGAATTCATTTATACTTTTAACATATCGATTGCACGAAGGGATTACAGTATGGATGAGATAAGAATTAACATAATCGGCAGTGCGGAAGAAAGAGAGCATTCACATCAGGAAATTGAAATTCTCTATGTCCTTGAGGGAGAACTCAGCCTCAGGATTGCAGATGAAAAATATACTCTTCATAAGAACGACATCATTCTTGTGAATTCGGCTAAAAGGCACAGTAATTTTACTGGAAACAAAAGTCTTTGCTGTCGCATTTATATTGATTACGGCTTTATCGTCAGAAGCTCGGGAAGTCATTTCGTAAGCTTTTGGTGTAACAGCCTCATTGACAAGGATGACGATTACCGTAAGCTCAAGAGCATACTTGATTCGCTGATAATAGAGTGGAAGAGTGCATCGGGTCACGATACGCTTTATATGAACAGTCAGAAGTATATGCTTGCCGATTGTCTTGTGAGAAATTTTATGATACAAAGCGGCAGCGAAAATGACGGATACGGCGATGGTCGTGTCGAAAAAATGCTCGGTTACATAGGAATGCATTATGCCGATAATATCTCTTTGGGAGAAATCGCAAAGGAGATGTATATGTCGGAATCGTCCGCATCGAGACTGTTTAAAAAGGTGACAGGAAGCAATTTTGTCGACTACGTGAATTTGTATCGTCTGAATTATGCTACCGAAGACCTATTGTATTCAAGCAAGAGCATTACACAGATAGCTGTTGACTGCGGCTTTTCGAGTCCGTCTGTTTTCAATAAGCTGTTTAATAAGGTTTACGGCTGTTCTCCTACAACATATCGCACTCAAAAGCTAAAAACAATGGAAAGCGCCGTCAGCGAAAAATCGAATGAAACGGAAAACATTAATGAAAAGCTAGAAAAATGGATTAATGAGGGAGCGGACAGTTCTCATGCCAAGCAAAGATTAAACAGTATTTCGGTTTCTGCAGGTTCTCCACTGCAAAGATTTGGAAAAGAATGCTGTAAATGCGTTGAGTTTGGTATGGCGGCGGATATCCTTGAGGGAAGCATCCAAAGACAGCTGAAGGATATGAGAGACTCTCTCGGCTTGGAATATATCAAAATAGGCGGATTCTTTCATGAGCGAATGTTTCTGCAAAACGGAACACGGGGCGTAGGCTACAATTTCTCTCATATGAATACCGTTCTTGATTACATTACAGAGCTTGGACTAAAGCCAATTATCGATTTATCATACGACAAGCGCAAGGTGAGCTACCGTGATTTGGGCGAGATTTTGTTTGAAGACAAGTCTTACAAGCTTAATCTGAAGCCGCATGAGTGGGAAAGGCTGCTCAGCGCAGTATTAAACCATGTGATTAACCGTTATGGCGAAGAGTTGGTTCAAAAGTGGTATTTTACACTTGAAAAGGCGGCTGATCTTTACGGAGAAAATGCTGATACTTCTGAAAATTACCCTATAATATGGGAAAAGACCTATTCTGTGATAAAAAATATAGACTCCAACCTGAGTTTTGGAGGAGATATTAATCTTCTTGAACACAAGCTTGAGACTGGCACTGAGGCTGATTTCTATACTGTGAAGATCTTTCCGTATACGAGAGAGGTTCTTGACGGTGATGTGTATTCACGCAGAACGACAGAGCCGCATTTTGTGAAGAAAGAGATTCAAAAGTGCAGAAAGCTTCTCGAACTTAAAAATCAAGGCGATAAATTACTGCTTGTGTCCGAATGGAATACAAGTGTTTCTGAGAGAAACAGCTACAACGACAGCTGTGCCAAGGCGGCGCATGCGGTCGCTCACATGATAGATTCAATCGGACTTCATGTGCTTATGTGCTACCATCAGGGAAGCGACTATCTTAGTCAGTATTATGACACGAATGCATTTTTGACGGGTGCGAGCGGTATGGTCACAAAGGACGGTGTCGCAAAGCCGGTTTGGTATGCATTCAGCTTTATGAACCGTTTGTATCAGAATATTGTAGCTAAGAGTGAGCATTTTATAGTTACGGAAAACAACAAAAATGCTTTTAAAATGATTCTGTGCAATCCGAAAGCATTTAGCCACTCATATTATTTGAAATCAGAAAGTGAAATAACCGCTGACGATTTGGATGATATCTTTGAAAATTCCGAGGACGAAAGCACGGAAATAACTATATGTAATATTCCCGACGGAGAATATCTGGTAAAAAGGGAAATACTGAAAACGGCCCGTGCGAACGTCCAAACGGAGTGGAAAAATATGGGCTATGCTGAGAACTTAAGTCTTGCTGATATAGATTATATGAAGCACGTCTGTAGGCCAATAGTTTACTCGGAAAAGAAAAGTGCAAAAAATAACAGCATAAATTTGTGCTTCAATTTGCGTGCTCATGAGATAGCAATTATTAGCGTTGTTAAAATTGCACAATAATTGTATTCTTGTTATAGATATATTGTTGAGTGAGCTATTTGGAGGTCAGAAAATGACATATTTTTTATGACCTCAAAAGTTAAATTTCAAGAGCAAAACAAAAATAATGTCATTATTATATACTGTTTTCGTCCGTTTGAAGCAAGTACAAAAAAGCTGTATTTGCTAAAATATAAGCGTAACAAGTAAAGTAACTGTTAAATATAACCAAGTGAAAAGACAGTTACAAAAACATTATACATTTATATAGGGAGGAAACTATAATGGCAAAATTAAAGGTAGCAGTTATCGGCTGCGGCGGCATTGCAAACCAGAAGCATTTTCCGGCACTCAAGAACAACTCTGATCTTAATGAAATCGTAGCATTCTGCGACATCATCATCGAGCGTGCAGAGAAGGCAGCTAAGGAGTTTGGCGTTGAGGGAGCACAGGTAACAGCAGATTATCACGAGGTTCTTGCTAACCCTGAGGTTGAGGTCGTACACGTATGTACTCCTAACGTTGCTCACAGCGAAATCACAATCGCAGCTTTTGAGGCTGGCAAGCATGTTTACTGCGAGAAGCCGATGTCTCACGACACAGCTGAGGCTGAGAAGATGGTTGCAGCTTGGAAGAAGTCCGGCAAGCAGTTCACAATCGGTTATCAGAACCGTTTCCGTCCTGAGGTTCAGAATCTTCACGCAGCTTGCGAGAAGGGTGACCTTGGTGACATCTACTACGCAAAGGCTCACGCTGTAAGAAGAAGAGGCGTTCCTACATGGGGCGTATTCATGGATAAGGCTGCACAGGGTGGCGGACCACTTATCGACATCGGAACACACGCACTTGATATCACACTTTGGTGCATGAATAACTATGACATCGACAGCGTATCCGGTTCTGTATTCTACAAGCTCGGCGGATTACAGCAGGCAACAGAGGGCAATCTCTTTGGACCTTGGGATCCTAAGACATATGAGGTTGAGGACTCTGCAGTCGGTTTTGTTAAGATGAAGAACGGTGCTACAATTGCTCTCGAGGCAAGCTGGGCACTCAATATTCTCGAGTCAAGAGAGGCTTCCACAACACTTTGCGGTACTGAGGCTGGCGCTGAGATCCACTCCGGTATGAGCTACGGCAAGAACGAGCTTATTTACAACCGCGGAAGAAACGGTCAGCTCATGGAAGAGACAATTTCTCCTGTAGGCGGCGTTGCATACTTCGGTGGCGGCGGCGGAGAAGAGGGTACTGTTGATAACAGACAGTGGCTCGAGGCTATTCAGAACGGTACACAGCCGCTCGTTAAGCCTGAGGAAGCTCTCGCAGTTACAAAGGTTCTTGACGCTATTTATAAGTCCGCAAAAGAGAACAAAGAGATTAAGTTCTGATTTACATACTGATTTAGTAAAGGAGAAAACAAAATGGGATTTGCGATGCGCATGAATTTTGTTGACGTCGTTGTGAGCGACAGCCTCAAAAATTATTATGTAGACGGTAAAAAAATGGGATATAAGTTTGACATTCGTCTAAGTTATTACAGAGGACATTTTCTTTCCGTTATAGATGAGTTTAAAGTTAAGGTCGACGACTTTGAGGTTCCGACCGAGAGAATTAAATTCTGTATCAACGGCAAGGAATTCAGCCCGGTAGAGTTTGACAAGTGTTACACTGAGTTCTGGCAGGTAATCGAGCCTGCAACAATTAAGGTTATATTCCCGGGTGGTCTTCCTGAGGGAGAGCACAAGGTTGATGTTACCTTATTCTTCCGCTCACCGTATATGCCGATTGGCCCTGATCATCAGTATATGCCAGTTGACAGCTGCGGAAGCAAGACAATGACAATTACAGATTAAGGAGGAACAGGAAATGTCTAAAGTTAAAACAGGTATTACTTTATTTTCACTCGGTACTCCTTATCTTAAGGGAGAACTCGATCTCGAAGGCGTAATCCGCACAGCCGCAGAGCTTGGTGCAGAGGGCTATGAGATTGTTGCTTCTCAGATGATTCCTTCATATCCGTTTGTTTCCGATGAGTTTGTTGAGTTCATCAACAAGTGCAAGGAAAAATACGGAATCGGCCCGATTTGCTATTCTGCAAATATGGACAGAGGAATGCTCAAGGACAGAGACCTCACAGAGGACGAGATGGTCGCAAGAGCTATCACGGATATCATTTCCGCTAACAAGCTCGGTTGTACTGTTATGAGAGAGCAGTATCTTCTTTCACCACACGGTCTTGCAAGAATTGCTCCTTATGCAGAGGCTTATAA
>CAVBOS010000063.1:0-10005 GCA_963597005.1 Lachnospiraceae bacterium | reverse complement strand
ATCTTAAGTATACCGGGAGTCGGAGTTGCCTTAACAGCAAAATACTCCTTGAAACCCTTATTCCAAGAAAAAGCCTTATTTACGTCTCTCGCTGTCTGACGGATACCCTTTTCATCGTAAATATGGAACGGTGTCGGATAAACCGCCGCAATCTCCTCAGCCTTTTCTTTTGTTATAAATGGAATCTTCTCTGCCATCTTTCTTCTCTTCTTTCTTGTATTTAATAGTAATTTGAATTTTTTAAATTGCAATTATTCATTTTTCACCGATGTAAATAACTAAAACATATCGGTGCTGTTATTATAACGGTTATTCGCACAGTTAGCAATAGTTAATCTTAATTTTCTAAAATCTTTCTCATTCTAATGTGCGGTATACCGTCCTCAAAAAAATCATTGCCGTAAGATTTAAAACCGAATTTCTCATAAAATCCAACTGCATAGGTTTGTGCCTCAAGGTAAATTTCATTTATTTTCCCGTCAGCTAAAGATATTTCATTTGCTTTTTCGAGTGCCGCACGCATTACATTTTCCGCATAACCGCATCTTCTTTTCAAGCTCAGCACACGGCCGATTTGAAGCGTTTCTTCGTCTTTGCGAAAGAGTCGCAGATAAGAAAGAATCTTCCCATCATCGTCTTTTAGCCAAATATGAAAACTTCTTTTGTCAGTATCGTCTATTTCCTGATAAGGGCAATTCTGCTCGACAACAAAAACCGCCACTCTCGCCTTGTATATTTCAAAAAGCTCTTCTGCGCTGAGTTTTGAAAATTCTTTAATCTCAAGTTTCATTTCTTCACCCGAATGTTACTAAATTGTGAATAAATCTTTAAATAACTGACCGCCAGTCAATTTCTATTGACTTTATAATTCGATAATCATATAATCGAATTATAAATGACTTTTGGTCAGAAATTTGTCATTTGTCTTGTGTAAAGTATTGTACCAAAAATCAGAAGGCAATTAAAGACGAGATATTATCGTCTAAAGCAATAATTAATAAATAAAATATTAAAGTTTGCAATATTTATTATTTGGAATTGCGATATTTTAAGCTACATTTATTGCATAATGTTATTGAATTTTGTGCAATTCAGATATACAATAGTCTATGTAATTATCTTTTCACTTGGATAATACTTCAAACAAAACGGAATTTGCATGTTTCGCAAATCCGGGAAAGGTGTGATATTTTGGCAAAAAGCACAATCGAAGCTGTAAAGCTCAGCGAAGCCGAAGCTAACGAGATAATCGAAAACGCAAAGCGTGAAGCAAACAGGATTATCAGCGAAGCCAAGGCGAAGGGCAAATCGTTAGCCGAAGCCTCAGTCGCAGAAGCTAAAAAAAGCAAGAAGAATGCTTTGCTCCAAGCAGAACAGGAAGCCGAAGAAATTAAATCGGCTGCAAAAAAAGACTCCTCACTTCAGACAGGCAGACTGAGAAAAGCCGCCGCCGACAAAGCGGAAGAAGCGCAAAAAGCAATCATCGACACCATTCTGAAGTAGGTGCTTCAAAAATGCACAAGAAACGGAGGTAGTTAAATGGCGGTACTGCCTATGAAAAAAATCAGTATTTATGGGCTGAAGACGAACCGCAAGCAAATTCTTGAGCTCATTCAGCGAAGGGGCGCTATCGAGGTCAAAACAGAAAAAGCTGATGAAGACGGCATTTTCTCAAAGACTGACACCAAGCAGGCGAAGCAGCAGTTTGAATCAAGCATAAAGTCACTTCAAACAGCCGTGGAAGCTCTCGATTCTCTGGTAAAGCCCGAGGGCGGACTTCTGTCGGCACTAAACGGCAGAAAAGAGATTTCTCTTGACGAGTGGAACAAAATCGCAGACAACGCACAGTCGGCTCTGAAAACAGCATCTAAAATTAACAGCTGTTCAAAGAAAATAGCCGACTCGAAGGCAGACAAAATCAGATACGAAACTCAGAAAGAGGCACTGAATCCGTGGGTTGGTCTTGACGTATCCATGAGAGCTAAGGAGACAGAGTCTTCAAGAGTTTTCATCGGAACTCTTCCGGAGGAGTACACCGAAGAAACGCTTAAAGCCGCTTTGGCAAAGGCTCTCCCAAATGTCAGCGAGGTCGACTGCGAAGTCATCAGTCACAGTCCGCAGATGAGCTGTGTTTTCGTTATCTGTCACAAAAATTTCGCCGATGAAACGGAAAACGCACTTCGCTCGTTAGGATTTTCCTATCCCTCACAACCCAGCAAGCAATCTCCCACCGAGCGCATAAAGATACTCGAAGAGAGAATAAGACTTTGTGACGAGCGTGTAAAAAAGCATGAGGAGAACATCAAATCTCTCTCGGGCGAGCGTGAAACTCTTCTTTACACGATGGATTATTTCCTGATGAGAAGTGAAAAATACGAGGTTCTCGGCACACTTAACCAGAGTGCTCACGTGTTCATCATTTCAGGATACATTCCGACTGAAGACAGCGAAAAGCTTAAGAACGAGCTTGAAAAGGAATTCCCTTGTTTTGTCGAATTATGCGAACCGACAGAAAAGGACAATCCCCCTGTAAAGCTGAAAAACAACAAATTCTCGGAGCCTGTGGAATCGGTTATCGAATCCTACAGTTTACCGGGCAAGGGTGAAATGGACCCGACGTCTATCACCTCGATATTCTATTATTTCCTCTTTGGCATGATGCTTTCCGATGCGGCTTACGGCCTCATCATGGTTATTGCGACTGCCGTGGTACTTTTAAAATTCAAAAACATTGAACCGGGCATGAAGAAATTCATGAAGCTCTTTTTCTTCTGCGGAATATCAACGACCTTCTGGGGCTTTATGTTCGGCTCATTCTTCGGAGATGCGATAGATGTAGTGGCAACAACTTTCTTCGGCTATTCTGGCCCGAGCCTCACGCCGTGCCTTTGGTTTGCTCCTATTGACAAGCCGATGAAATTGCTCATCTTCTCATTCCTTTTGGGTATTATCCATCTCTTTGCGGGACTTGCCTGCAGTGCTTACCAAAGCATAAAATCAGGTCATGTTCTCGATGCCGTTTACGATGTTCTGATGTGGTATTTGCTTATCGGAGGACTTCTTTTAGTTCTTCTTTCCATGGATATGTTCACTTCCATGACCCAGATAAGCTTCACCCTCTCACCACTCTGGTCTAAAATCGGCGGTGTCATGGCACTTATCGGTGCACTCGGAGTTATACTCTTCGGCGGAAGAGAATCGAAAAATCCAGCCAAACGTCTTCTCAAGGGTCTTTATGCTCTTTACGGCGTATCAAGCTGGTTATCCGATATTCTCTCCTATTCGAGACTTCTCGCACTCGGCCTTGCAACAGGCGTCATCGCTCAGGTCTTCAACAAAATGGGCTCAATGCTCGGCGGCGGTGTTGTGGGTGCGATAGTATTCATTCTCGTCTTCTTAATCGGACAGACGCTCAATATCGGCATTAACGCACTGGGCGCATATGTCCACTGCAACAGACTGCAGTTTGTCGAGTTCTTCGGCAAATTTTACAGCGGCGGCGGCGAGAAATTCAAGCCGTTCTCGGCTAACACAAAATACTTCAAAATCAAAGAATAATTATTTATTACAGATTAATTGATTCCAGAAAGGATTAATATTATGGCTATCTTACAATCATTAGGTCTTCCTATTGCACTTCTCGGAGCAGCTATGGCAGCATTACTTGGCGGCATCGGCTCTGCAATCGGCGTCGGCGACGCAGGTAAAGCAGCGGCAGGCGTCGTCACCGAGGATCCGTCACTTTTCGGTAAGGTACTTATCCTCCAGCTTCTCCCGGGTACTCAGGGTATCTACGGACTTCTCATTGCATTCCTCACACTCACTCAGATTGGTGTTCTCGGCGGAAGTGCAGACGTTTCCTTTGCGGCAGGCTGTGCATATTTCGCAGCATGTATGCCAATGGCATTTGTAGGTCTTTGGTCGGCAAGAATGCAGGCTAAGGCATCCATCGCATCTATCGGACTTGTAGCTAAGAAGCCAGACCAGTTCGGTAAGTCCATGATTTTCCCCGCAATGGTTGAGACATACGCTGTTCTTGCTCTTCTCGTTTCACTTCTTTCCGTTATGAACATCTCTTCACTCGGTCTTTAATTTTAAGTAATTTACAAACTCGATTGAAACGAAACAACGAAAAGGAAACTGAAATATGGCAGGAATTGAAAGCATTACAAGCTTAATCAAGCAGGAAGCAACAGAAAATGCCGAAAAGATTATTTCAGAAGCAAAAAATACGGCAAATGAGATTTTAGCCGAGGCAAAAAAAGCGGCGGACGAAAAAAGCAAAGCCGCCCTTATAAGCGAAAAGGCTGAAGCAGACGCCGTGATAAGCAAGGCAAAAAGTGCCGCCGAACTTCAAAAAAGGCGAAATTTACTTTGTGCCAAGCAAGAAATCATTACGGAAATAATCGAAAAGGCAAAGAAAACTCTTTCTTCTCTGCCCGACAAGGAGTATTTTGAGCTTCTTATCAAGCTTGTCAAAAAATACGAGACAGGACAGGAAGGTGTTCTTGCTCTCGGTGCGAATGACCTAAAAAGAGTGCCCTCCGACTTTGCGGAATCACTCAAAAAGGCATCGGGCGGCAAACTTACTTTGAGTAAAGAGCCAATCAACATTAAAAACGGTTTTCTCCTTCTTTACGGCGGAATAGACATCAACTGCAGCTTCGATTCTCTCTTTGACGAGAACCTCGAGGAGCTCACGGACAAGGTGTCAGCTATAGTTTTCGCTTAGTCCGGGAAGGAGGAAGTTAAATGCGTGAAAACTACGCCTATCAGGTAGCACGCGTGCGCGTAAGGGAGTTGTCCTTACTAAACTCCCAAGACATAGAGCTTCTCATGTCTTGCAAAACAAGTGACGAGTGCATCAGAGTTCTTCGTGATAAAGGCTGGGGTGACGGCACGGAAAAAACAGCCGAGGAAATTTTCTCGAACGAAAATGCCAAAACTCAAGGCTTCATCCACGAGCTTCTCGATGACCTCTCCGTCTTTGACGTTCTTCTCTACCCCACCGACTTCAACAATCTCAAGGCGGCAATCAAGCTTGGCTTCACAGGTCAGACGCCGCATAATGTTTTCAAAAAGGGCGGCACGGTCGACCCCGAGCTCATAATGAAGGCTGTTTCGGAAAACGATTTTTCCATTTTGCCTGAATTTATGGCAGAGACGGGCAAAAAAGCCATGAGCACGATTTTGAGAACAAGAGACGGTCAGCTTTGCGATATTATCATCGACAGAGCATGCCTTGAAGCGGTGAGAAAAGCAGGACTTGAGTCAAAAGAGGAATTAGTCCGAAGCTACGCCGATTTAAGCGTTGCGATATCTGATATAAAAATAGCGGTGCGCTGTCAGAAAACAGGCAAAAGTCAAAGCTTCATCAACGAGGCGTTAGCCCCGTGCGACAGCCTGAATATCTCCGCTCTTTCATCTGCAGCGTCAAAATCTCTCGACGAGGTTTTGAATGTTCTTTCTTTAAGCCCCTATGCTTCATGTGTGGATAAACTTAAAGAAAGCCCGTCGGCATTTGAAAAGTGGTGTGACGACAGAATGACCGAACTTATAAAGGAACAAAAGTCAAATCCCTTTACACTCGGCCCAATCATGGCTTACAGCATCGCAAGACAAAACGAAATAAATACCGTGAGAATCATTCTCTCGGGAAAGCTTAACAACATTGATGACAGCATCATCAGAGAAAGACTGAGGACTATGTATGTATAGAATTGCGGTTTTGGGAGATCGTGACAGCATCTACGGATTTGCGGCTCTCGGACTTGATGTCTTTCCTGTTTTGAACAGCGACGAGGGCAGAGAAACCCTCAAGAAGCTTTCCGAGGGCGAATACGCGGTAATCTACATAACAGAAAGCTTGGCGGCGGAGCTTGAGCACGAGCTCGACCACTTCAAGGAGCTGCCGCTTCCCGCAGTAATTCCGATACCCGGTGTCACGGGAAATAACGGAATGGGAATTAAAATGGTCAAAAAAAGTGTTGAACAGGCAGTCGGCTCGGATATTATTTTCGGTGACGGCTAACTAAACGAAAGGAATTAAACAGCATGGCTAAAGGCACAATAAAAAAGGTTGCCGGACCTCTTGTCATCGCCAAGGGTATGCGTGACGCAAACATGTACGACGTTGTCCGTGTTTCCGACAAGCACCTTATCGGCGAGATTATCGAGATGCACGGCGACGAGGCTTCAATCCAGGTTTATGAGGAAACAGCCGGCCTTGGACCGGGCGCACCGGTCGAGTCAACGGGCGAGCCGATGAGCGTTGAGCTCGGCCCCGGACTTATCAGCTCAATATATGACGGTATTCAAAGACCGCTTGACGACATCATGGCGATAAGCGGAAATAACCTCAAGCGAGGAGTTTCCGTTCCCTCACTTAAGAGAAATTTAAAGTGGAATTTCGTTCCCACTGCTAAAGTCGGTGACGAGGTTTCAGGCGGCGATGTCATCGGTACAGTTCAGGAGACCGAGATAGTATGCCATAAAATTATGGTTCCGCCCACACTTTCGGGTAAAATCAAATCAATAACAGCGGGAGAATATACCGTTGACGAAACTGTGGCTGTCCTCGAAACAAAGGACGGAGAAGAGAAAAATCTCACCCTCATGCAGAAATGGCCCGTCAGACGAGGCAGACCATACAAGAAAAAGCTCTCACCAGACAAGCCGCTTATCACAGGTCAGCGAGTTATAGACGGACTTTTCCCAATTGCACGAGGCGGAGTTGCGGCTGTTCCGGGCCCATTCGGTTCAGGCAAAACAGTCGTACAGCATCAGCTTGCTAAGTGGGCAGAGGCTCAGATAGTTGTTTATATCGGTTGTGGCGAGCGTGGAAACGAAATGACCGATGTTCTCGGTGAGTTCCCGGAGCTTAAAGACCCTAAAACAGGCTATTCTCTCATGAAGAGAACCGTTCTCATCGCAAACACATCCGATATGCCAGTTGCCGCACGTGAGGCCTCCATTTACACAGGTATCACTATTGCGGAATATTTCCGTGATCAGGGTTATTCCGTTGCACTTATGGCAGACTCAACTTCCCGTTGGGCTGAGGCTCTTCGTGAGATGTCTGGACGACTTCAGGAGATGCCCGGTGAAGAGGGCTACCCCGCTTACCTCGGCTCAAGACTTGCTCAGTTCTACGAGCGTGCAGGTCATGTAAAAACTCTCGGCAAAGAAGACAGAGAGGGCGCACTTTCCGTTATCGGAGCAGTTTCTCCTCCCGGAGGTGACATTTCCGAGCCTGTCTCTCAGGCTACACTCAGAATTGTTAAGGTCTTCTGGGGACTTGACTCTGACCTTGCTTATAAGCGTCACTTCCCCGCTATTAACTGGCTTACTTCATATTCCAACTATGTAGACAGTATGGCTGATTGGTTCAACTCGAACGTCGCACCCGACTGGATGGATTCGAGAGCAACAATCATGAGAATACTTCAGGAGGAAGCAGAGCTTGACGAAATCGTTAAGCTTGTCGGTATGGACGCACTTTCCGCTCCCGACAGAATCACCCTTGAAGCCGCAAGATCTATCCGTGAGGACTTTTTACATCAGAATGCATTCGACGAAATCGATACATACACACCGCTTGAAAAGCAGTATTATCTCTTGAAGCTTGTTATCGCATTCAATGATAAATGTCAGGCGGCTGTAAGAAACGGTGCAAATGTAAATAAGCTTGTCTCAATGGCTGTTCGTGAGAAAATCGGAAGATACAAGTATTGCTCACCTGAAAACGCCAAGGACGAGTACGAGAAAATTCTAAGCGAACTCGACAACGAGATCAAAGAAGTATCAAGCGAAAAGGAGGACTTCTGATATGCCAAAGGAATACAGAACCATTCAGGAGGTCGCAGGTCCTCTTATGATGGTAAAGGGCGTCGAAGATGTCTTTTACGATGAGCTTGCAGAAATCGAGCTTGTAAACGGCGAGAAACGCCGCTGCAAAGTTCTTGAGATAGACGAAGGTAATGCCGTGGTTCAGCTTTTTGAAAACTCCACAGGTATCAACCTTTCAAATTCAAAGGTTAAATTCTTGGGCAGAAGCATGGAGCTCGGCGTTTCCGAAGATATGCTCGGAAGAGTCTTTGACGGACTCGGCAGACCGATTGACGGCGGCCCCGAGATTCTCCCCGAAGAAAGAAACGATATAAACGGACTTCCGATGAACCCTGCCGCAAGAAACTATCCGCAGGAGTTCATTCAGACGGGTGTTTCGGCTATCGACGGACTTAATACTCTCGTCAGAGGTCAGAAATTGCCTATCTTCTCCGCTTCGGGACTTCCCCATTCTCAGCTTGCCGCACAGATTGCACGTCAGGCTAAGGTGCGTGGTACAGATGATCCATTCGTTGTTGTTTTCGCCGCAATGGGAATTACATTCGAGGAGTCTAACTTCTTCGTTCAGTCATTCACCGAAACAGGCGCAATCGACAGAACCGTTATGTTCGTTAACCTTGCAAACGACCCGGCAGTCGAGCGTATCGCAACTCCGAAAATGGCTCTCACGGCTGCTGAGTATCTCGCTTTCAAGAAAAATTACCATGTTCTTGTCATTATGACGGACATCACAAACTATGCCGACGCTCTGCGTGAGGTTTCTGCCGCACGTAAGGAAGTTCCCGGCAGACGAGGCTACCCCGGTTACATGTACACCGACCTCGCTACTCTTTATGAGCGTGCAGGCCGTCAAAAGGGAAAGAACGGCTCAATCACCCTCATTCCGATTTTGACCATGCCGGAGGACGACAACACTCATCCTATCCCCGACCTCACGGGCTACATCACCGAGGGACAGATTATCTTAAGCCGTGAGCTTTACAGAAAGAATGTAACACCGCCGATTGATGTTCTGCCGTCTCTTTCAAGACTAAAGGATAAGGGTATCGGCGAGGGCAAAACAAGAGCTGACCACGCAGCTACTATGAACCAGCTTTTTGCCGCTTACGCACGAGGCAAAGAGGCTAAGGAGCTTATGGTCGTTCTCGGCGAAGCGGCTTTGACGGAAATCGACTTGAAGTACGCTAAATTTGCCGATGCATTCGAGAAAGAGTATGTCTCTCAGGGCTATAATACCAACCGTGACATTGAGGAAACTCTTGATATCGGCTGGCGACTGCTCTCCATGCTCCCACGTTCGGAGCTCAAGAGAATCAAGGACGAATATCTTGACAAATACTACGGAAAGGTGTGATGACTGATGGCGGGCACCACCGTTAATCCCACCAGAATGGAACTGACGCGCCAAAAGAAAAAGCTTGCTACCGCCGTCCGAGGACACAAGCTCCTGAAGGACAAGCGAGACGAGCTCATGCGCCAGTTTCTCGATAAGGTGAGGGAAAATAAAGCACTGCGTGAAAAGGTAGAGGCGGGCATTCTCGAAGCGAACAAGAAGTTTCTTCTCGCAAGAGCGGGAATGGATGACGAATATCTCAACACGGCTTTGCTGGCACCCAAACAGGAGATTTCTCTTGAAAGCGGCACGGCAAATGTTATGAGCGTTGAAATTCCTCAGTTCAAGTTTAAAACGAGAACACCTGACCCCAACGACATCTATTCTTACGGTTTCGCCTACACGACAGGCGACCTCGACGATGCAATTAAATCTCTCTCGAATATATTTGAGGATATGTTAAAGCTTGCCGAAATTGAAAAATCATGCCAGCTTATGGCGGCAGAAATCGAAAAGACAAGACGAAGAGTAAACGCACTCGAGCACGTAATGATTCCCGAGGCAAAAGCCAACATAAAGTACATCACGATGAAGCTTGACGAAAACGAGCGTTCAACACAGATACGCCTTATGAAGGTTCAGGAAATGATGCTCAAGGACGCAGGCTATAAATAAGCACAAAACGGAGGGCTTTCCCCTCCGTTTTTTCTTGCTATTATTTAAGTTGTATTGTAAAATCAAAGTAAAATTAAAGCGAGGTGATTTGAGTGCTTATCAGAAAAGCGATTTTATCCGATGCCGAGGCTATAGCTAAAATATACAAA
>CAVBOS010000062.1:0-10076 GCA_963597005.1 Lachnospiraceae bacterium | reverse complement strand
AGCACTCGCATAACAATGTTAAAGTGGATATTTATTTTACCGCAGTCGGATTATTCGATATTCCAACTGAGCAACAGCTTTTTGAAACAATGGAAAGATTGAAGCAGAAAAATGCGGAGAAATCCGCTTAAATACAGTAAAAGGTGTAACCCCATATCGGGATTACACCATAATTCCTAAAATACTTCCTTATTAGACCGTGGCAAAACTTTTGTGTTTTTTCTTACTTCTGTTTATTTCTTTGGAATTGTCTGAAGCAAGCCGATTAATCGCAGTGCCTGCTGTTCAAACTCATCATGATCATCAACAACCGAGAACAGCCACTCGATATAGCCTTCTGTTTCTCCTGCCGCCAATGTTTTTGTTATATCGTCCAATCCCTGTGGACGATCGTCATACTCGTTATTATATCCGAACGAATCGTAATCAAAATAAAATCCGTCAAGTATCTTTGCTATCTGTTCTATGCTTATAAGTTCCATTTTATTCTCCTTTAATCATTTCTCAAACTTTATTCCCGCACTGAGTCTTGCTTCCTCGAGAATTTCCATAACGGTAACCGTTTCGTCCATATACGGCTTAGCGGCATCAAAGTCCTTTTCGTCGATTATCTTAGTGAAATCCGCAAATTCTTCCGTCATTCGGTGGTACACCTCGGGAGCCTTGAAGATCTCTTCTTCGCTTGCCCTGACCCATGAGCCTGCGGCGTCTCTCACTCTTTCGCCCGGCACATAATAATGCGTCAGCACCTTATCGGCGATATTTGGTTTACCCTCAATTTTGATATAACCCGTCTCTCCCTGCACGCTCACAAAGCCCGGGCTGTCAGAGTCCTTTGCACCCGTACAAACGGCAGAGAATCCGTCATATTCCATGACAAGCGTACCAGATGTATCGATTCCGTTAAATCCGAAATTAGGATAATACTTAACGCTCTTCGGCTTACCGAAAAGGCAAACCGCATAGTGAATATTATAGACATTGATATCAAAGAGTGCACCGCCGTAATACTCAGCACTGAACGCATGACCGATTTTTCCCTCGAGATAATCGTCATAAAGGCTCGAATACTGCGAATAATTTGCGAGATACATTGTAATCTTTCCGAGTTTTGGAAGATTTTTCTTCATATTTCCGATAACGGGGTTATGCAGAACAGTGACCGCCTCGAAAATAAACAGCTTCTTTTCCTCTGCAATTCTCTTAAGCTCCAGCGTATCCTTCAAAAATCCCGTGAACGGCTTTTCGAGGATAACATTTTTTCCGTGGAGCAAAGCCTCCTTGGCATACGGATAATGAGCGGAATTGATAAGTCCGATATAGACTGTATCGCATTGACTCTCATCAAGCAGCTTTTCATAATCGGTATATATTTCCTTTATTCCGTACTCGTCTGCGAATTTTTCAGCCTTTTCTCTTGAATGCGGTCTTGCAAAAACCGCCGTATACTCGATATTTTTCAGCGGTGTTATCGCATGCATTGCATCGGCGATTATTTTTCCCGTTCCTATAAATGCAAGCTTCATATTTTACCTCGGTTTTTTTTTTACCATAACTTCCGCAGAGGTGATATATTAACTCCACCTTCTTTGCGGTTTTGTATTTTTCTTTGCTTTTATTATGTTCAATACAATTCTCAGATATCCCGTAGTGGCGACCTTCGGTCGCCCACGCACCAAGCTAAATTAGAGAATTGGCGGTCAAAGACCACACCTACTTTAATCAGTGTGGAGTGTTGAGAGTGGAGTTGGGTCAGAACTGTATTTGCGTTCGGTATTTATCTCCGTGTTCAGCGGTCGGAAAGAAAAATGCCCGTCTGCAAATGCTTTTTTGAGTGTGGAGTTTGGAGTTGAAATAGAACGGTATTTACGTTCTGTATTTTGCTTTGTGCGTACGAGTCGGCACGGAAAATGTCCGTCTGCGAATGCTTCGCATTCTTGACGTATTTTCCTTTGCCTATATTCTTTTTTAATCGCTTCGCTCTGTTCTTTCGTTTTTTGCCACTGCTGTTTATTTCTCTTCGTGGGCTCCGCCCACACCCGCACGCTTTTTGTAAAAAGCGTGGCAAAAACTTTTGTGTTTTGTTTATTCTGTTTTTAATACTTTGGATTGTATTTCTCAAACACTTTTTCTATTTTTTCTCTGTTCAGCTTCTCTCCTATGATAATCACTACGCTCTGTCCGTTCTCTATTTCTTCAAGCTTTATCTCTCTTCTTGTTGCGTTCAGCTCATACCACTTTTCTTCACTCTTCAAGAAGCCTTTTATTCTGAACACCTTTCCGCATTCGTCATCACTCAGCACTTTTTCAGCTGTTTCTTTTAGTTCCCTCGGTTCTATTTCCATATTCATCAGGTACACACTGTCAAAGTTATTTTCTTTGCTCACCTGCTGTTTGACATGGTCTTCGAGTCTGTATCCGCTTTTTAACAGTCTCTCAAAATCGTTTTCATCGAATTCGTTCCAATTCTTTATCTCGCATTCGTCTGCCGTAAATCTTCTTCTGCACTTGTTTTCCTCAAGCACCTCATTCATGATTTTTACGGTATTCTTTATATCGTCTTCGTTTGCCTTTTGTGCAGCGGACATCACGATTTTTCCCGCACACGCCAGCTGTGATGCAAGCATATACCTTGACTGCTCCGAGAGATTATCCTCAAGTCTTGCGTCGACTATCGCAAACACGTTGCCGATTTCGTACCAATTTTCCAGTGGCTCATCTCTGAGCACATCGAAAAATTCGTCCACATCGTACACTCCCGACGGTTCGACTATCACTCTGTCATATCCCGACATATACATCTGGATAAGCTTTGTTTTAAATCTTCTCACATGGCAGTCATAATCGCATCCGCCTGCGACCATTTCCAATTCGCATTTTTCTCCCGCCAACGGTGACAACAGCATCATATCCACATTTACCGCTCCGAAATCGTTCTCAAGAATTCCGACCTTCAAGCCTTTTCCCATAAGATATGATGCGTATTTTGTTATAAATGTTGTTTTTCCCGACCCCAAAAAGCCGGTTACCAAATCTGCTTTTATCATTTTCTACACCGTTTTTCTTTGCGTTCGATTAATCTTAACCAAAACAATCCGCAAGAGAAAATGCCCATCTGCGAACACTACGCGTTTTTGGCTTATTTTCTCTTGCTTTTATTATGTTCAATACAATTCTCAGATATCCCGTAGTGGCGACCTTCGGTCGCCCACGCACCAAGCTAAAGTAGTGAGTTGTTGGTCAAAGACCACACCTACTTTAATCAGTGTGGAGAGTGGAGTTTGGTCAGAACAGTATTTGCGTTCGGTATTTATCTCAGTGTTCGGCAGTCGGCAAGAAAAATGTCCGTCTGCGAATGCTTTGCATTCTTGACGTATTTTCCTTTGCCTAACTATTTTTGCCAGTTAACTTAGTTATTAGCGTTCGGTATTTCACTTTGTGTGAACAATTCGGCTGCTTCGGTCAACTACGGGCGTTCCGCCCTAAAAATGCTTCGCATTTTTTGTTTCCCTCATCAGCCTATCTTCTTTTTTATCGCTTCGCTCTGTTCTTTCGTTTTTTGTTTCTGCTATTTTTTCTCTCGTGGGCTCTGCCCACACCCGCACGCTTTTTGTAAAAAGCGTGGCAAAAACTTTTATGTTTTTCGTCTTATAGTGATCGTCCCAAGAATGTTTTCTTTATGCTTACTTCTCCTGTCGAGAATCTTCTTACCTCGCCGTCAGGCATCTGAACAATCAATCTGCACTCATCGTCAATTCCCTTGACCAAGCCTGTTCTGCTGACTTCTCCTTCTGTGAATGCTATCTCTCTTCCCGTCAGAAGTGATCTTCTTCTGTACTCCTCGATATAGCTGTTATTCGGCATTCTGTCATAGTATTCAAAGAAGTAGTCCAGTACCCTTGCGACAATTCGGCATCTTGTATCGTCTCCGCACTCCTGCGTGAATATCGCTCCTGCTATATGCTTGATTTCATTTGGGAATCCTCCCTCGGGATATTGTACGTTTATTCCTATTCCGGTTACGGCGTACTCAAGTCCCGCATTCTCAAAGTTTACGGATGCTTCCGTGAGTATTCCGACTACCTTTCTTCCTCTCAAGTAGATATCGTTTACCCACTTAATTCTTGTATCGTAGCCTGTGACATCCTCTATTGCCCTTGCCACAGCGACAGCCGCTATTGTTGTTATCGCAAGCGACTTCTCAGCCGAGAACTTCGGTCTTAACAGGATACTCATATAAATTCCTGTTTTTTTCGGTGACTCGAAGTGTCTTCCGAGTCTTCCCTTACCTGCGGTCTGCTCCTCACTTACGACTACAACGCCTTCTTTCTCCCCGTCTGCAGCAAGTCTCTTCACATAGTTATTCGTAGAATCAACGCTCTGCAATACCCTGACATCAGCTCTGTCCTTTTGCTTCATGAATCTCACGATTCCCTCTTTGGACAAGACATTGTTCTCGGAGATAAAAGTATATCCTCTGTTTGTTGTTCCGTTTATTTCATATCCCTCATTGCGAAGCGCAGAAACTGCCTTCCAAACAGAATTTCTCGATACGCCGAGTGCACTGGCTATTCTTGCGCCTGAAAACGGTTCGCCCTTGTGTTCCATCATGTACTTTATAACTTCTTGCTTAACAGTCATTTTTATTGCTCCTTATCTTTAAAATGAAATAAACTGCGACCGAAACCGCACTGAAAAAAATCGTCATTGCTATTATCATAACCGCGCAGTGCATGAAAAACGCATCGGGCAGCATGGTTATCACGGGATCTTTGTCAGGGTAAAAAATCCAATAGTCATTGCTGAATGCAAGCTCATGGAAGGTTATGAAAGCTTTCTGCCAATTCAAAGCAACACATGCTCCTACAATAAGTGGCACAACTACCGAAAATATCCCTGAGAAAAGCAAAAATCTTTTCTCACCTCTTTTGAGTTTGCCGTAAGCCGTCACGGCAAACAAAAGAGTAAATACTATCGCCGCATATTCGATTTTCACAAATATACGCTTAACGTCCTCAAAGTGAATTCTTCCCTCTTCACTCATCGCAAGACCGTCGAATTCGAGGGTTTTCGCTCCCCAGAAATTATTATAATCAATCAAAATATCGTAATTGGTCTTAATTTTTTCTTCACTGAAGCCCGACTGCGTGGGAATATCAAGAGCCTTTATATCGTGATAGAAAAGCGGCTTGAAATTGAGCGTCAGCGTAACCGATAGCGAAATTGCCGCAATCATAAATATTATTCCAAGCAAAACATCGGAATATAAGAAATTGAGCTTAAGCTTCAAGATGAGCACCTCCGAAATAATTCTCCATCATGACAAGCTCCTCTTCACGGATGCAATTGTGAACGAGATTATTTCTCACGGACTTTAAAAGCTCGCCGAACTCAAACCATTTCACAAGCTCGACCTCACTTTTTTGCACCTTGAATTCTGTCTCAAAGGGCACCTTGGCGAGATAAACATTGCTTATCTGATTGTCGTGAAATTTCTTTCCGTGGAAATCGTTAATGTACTCAAATTTTCTCTGACCGACATATACCAAATCATCCGCATTAAGCTTAACTGAAAGCTCCTCGAGACATTCACGCAAAGCCGACTCGATAAAATCACAGCCTGCGGGAATATGACCTGCGGTGGAAATATCAAAACAACCGGGATAGGAATCCTTGTTTTCGGAACGTTTCTGAGCAAGAACGAAAACTTTACCGTCACGCTCCGACCAAAGCCAAAGATGCGAGGTTCTGTGGCGGATACCTTTTTCGTGAGCATCCTTACGGGAAACAATTTCACCCGTGGGAACGCCGAATTCATCAACAATATCTAAAAATTCCAAATATACACCTCTAAACTTTTATCAGATAAAGTAATTATAGCAAAAACAGCTAAATAATACAAAGAAAAAATGCAAAAACTAAAGTCAAAAATACGAACGCAAAACACAAAAGTTTTTGCCACGCTTTTTTCAAAAAGCATGCAGGTGTGGGCAGAGCCCACGAGAGAAAAGCGAAGCAGAAGAGAAATAAAGAAGAACAGAGCGAAGCGAACAAAAAGAAAGGCTGATGAGGGAAACCAAAAGCACGAAGTGCTTTTAGGGCGCGTAGCGACCGTAGTTGACCGAGACAGCCGACCTGTTCGCACAAAGAGAAACAACGAATGTAAATAATAAAGGCTTGGAAGCTTAACCGACAAGCCGACTGATTTACTCAAAGTAAAAAACAGAACGCAAAGCCCGTAGGTGCAGTCTTTGATTGCCAATTCACTACTTTAGCCTAGTGCGAGTGCGACCGAAGGTCGCCCCTACGGGGATATCCGAGAATTGTATTGAACATAATAAACGCAAGAGGAATACAACGCCGAAAAAGGGGACGCCGAAGCGTCCCCTAAATTTACGATTGGTGTAAAACCTATTAGATCTCTGCGAAGTACTTGATTGTACGAACCATCTGAGATGTGTAGGAGTTCTCGTTATCATACCAAGAAACAACCTGAACCTCATAGAGGCCGTCAGAAATCTTAGCAACCATTGTCTGAGTTGCATCGAAGAGTGAACCGTACTTCATGCCGATAACGTCAGAAGATACGATCGGATCCTCGTTGTAGCCGAAGGACTCGGAAGCAGCAGCCTTCATAGCAGCGTTGATGCCTTCCTTAGTTACGTCCTCGCCCTTAACAACAGCTGTGAGGATTGTTGTGGAACCTGTCGGAACAGGAACTCTCTGAGCAGAACCGATGAGCTTGCCGTTGAGCTCAGGAATAACAAGACCGATAGCCTTAGCAGCACCAGTTGAGTTAGGAACGATGTTAGCAGCACCAGCACGTGCTCTTCTGAAGTCGCCCTTTCTGTGAGGACCGTCAAGGATCATCTGATCGCCTGTGTAAGCGTGGATTGTGCTCATGATACCGGACTGGATCTCTGCATAATCGTTAAGAGCCTTAGCCATAGGAGCGAGGCAGTTAGTTGTGCAAGAAGCAGCGGAAATGACTGTATCCTCAGCTGTGAGAACACCCTCGTTTACGGAGTAAACGATTGTAGGAAGATCGTTTCCTGCAGGAGCGGAGATAACAACCTTCTTAGCACCAGCGTTGATGTGAGCCTGTGCCTTAGCCTTGGAAGTATAGAAACCTGTGCACTCGAGAACTACGTCAACTCCGAGCTCACCCCAAGGAAGATTGTTAGCGTCAGCCTCTTTGTAGATTGTAAGAGTCTTTCCGTCAACAGTGATTGTGTTAGCCTCGTCGTCAGCCTCTACAGTGTGGAGACCCTCGCCGATCTTTCCGCAGTAGCCGCCCTGAGCGGTATCATACTTGAGAAGGTTAGCGAGCATAGATGGCTTTGTAAGGTCGTTGATAGCAATAACATCATAACCCTCTGCGCCGAACATCTGACGGAATGCGAGACGGCCGATACGACCAAATCCGTTGATAGCAACTTTAACTGACATTGTAAAACCTCCAAAAAGAATTATTGATTTTTGATATATTCAGTTATATCCGATGATGTTATTTTATTACATTATTGGATACATTTCAAGTGTTTTGTTAAAATTTTAGTAAAACGGGGGGTTTTCACCACAATTACTACAATTAATTGTCAAATTCTGTCCAATATTATTGTTTCTTAGCCAAAACACACAATTTCGCATATTTAACAATATTAAAAAACCACAAAAAAACACCGATTTTAAAAATCGGTGCACTAAATTTTCATAAATATTTAGATTTTAGAAAGCAAACCTTTCGATATGCAGACTCGGTTTTCAACTTAAGAAACCCTCTTTGTTGAAAACTTCGGCGTTAATCTTTTGCTTTTGTCAGTGAAAGAGCACCCATCTCAAAAATTCCCATAGCAAGGTAGATAAGGCTCACACCAATCGGCATGCTTTTCAGCCTCTCAAATCCCGTAAGAGAGAAATAAATTTCAGAGAAGGAAAAACCAAGAGAGAGAATTATTGAGCACGGTAAGCACGCTCTCATAAGCTTTGCTCTTTTTCCCGTATCCTTAAAGACAAAGGCTCTTACAAAGCTTAGAACAGACGAGAGTACCGAGACCGCTCCGAGAAGAATGTAGTAATTTTCGCTCTTCACGATATATGTGGAATCATTCGTAAATAAATAGAGCAAAAACACAAGTCCCCAGAATGTCGGGAATAATCCGAGATACTGCGCTTTCTCAAATACATTCTTTTTGCCGAAGCCCACACATGAATAAGCGATAAGAAAAACCGCCGTAAGCACCGAGAATATCGCAAGCGGAAGCATAAAGCTGCTCTCTGTTCCGACAGAAGAATATATAACTCCTGTTTTGTAGCCGAACCAGCGCGCCAAAATCCAACCTGAACTATAAAACATAATCAGTGCAGAAACGACTCCCGTCACACCCGAAAACAGATTTTTGTCGGTATTAAGCCTAAATTCTTCCTTGTCCTTAAGCGTGAAAACAGCAAAACAAGCAGTGATAACGGCAGTCACAATAAGTGCGATTATCGTGAACACATAGCTTCCCTTTAAAAGGCCCGTGTCTGCCTGATAATATGATTTATATTCGACTATTCTCATCACTGCCACAAAGAAAGCGGCTAAAAGGCTCGTCGGCAACATCACCTTCGGGCTCAAAAGTTTATTTTGCATTTATATTAACCTCTAAATCACGGATAATTTTCGCAATTGCGTTGTCGTCATTGCTGACGGTTATGTTCTTTGCCTTTGCCTTGACCCAGTCGGGCGCATTTTCCACGGCATAGGCAATGTCACAGTAACCGAACATGGAAATATCGTTTCCGTAGTCGCCGATTCCTATGGTCGTGTGCACATTCGGCAGAAGCTCCTTCATCTTGGAAATCATCTGACCCTTGCCGCTTCCCTTTGGCAAAAACTCGATTCCCGTATCCCACGATAACATAACCTCGTATTTATCGCCGAAAACCTCGCTCAGCTTCTCGGCATTCGGAAGCGATTTTTCGGAATCCGACTCGACAAACACCATTTTCGTGAAATCATCCTTACTGTCCTCAACCAGCTTTTTCAGCTCGTCAGTCGAAGAAATCGGCACGTTTTCACCGTAATATTCCTTAAATTCCTCAGGAACGCATGCATCGGCTCTTATATACTTAATGCTCTCGCCCATTTCACCTGCCACAATTCCGCAGATGATGTCTGGCATATTATCATAAATATAGCAAAGAACCTCGCTCACGTCCTCTGTTATGTGTGAGGAAATAATCGCTTTGTCCTCTTTCAAATCATAAAGAACCGTTCCGTTATTTGATATGATATAGGTGTTCGGCACGAATTTATCGGCAAATTCATCGATATAATGCGGATATCTTCCGCTTGCAACGGTAAAAAGACCGCCCTCAGACTGAAAGTATCTGATAGCGTCCCTGTTTTCGTCCGATATTTTTCTTTTTGAATCCGTAAGAGTACCGTCACAATCTGTACAAATCAGATAGCCGTCAAATTTTCCTAAGTTACCCATTGAGTTTATTTTTCCTTTTTCTCAAATAATCCTCGAGAATGATTACAGCGGCAACAGCATCGACAACCGCCTTACGCTTCTTTCCCCTTGTATTGGTCACATTCAGGTAGTTGTGTGCGGTTACGGTTGTTCCTCTCTCGTCCTGCATCTCGGTGGGAACGCCTGTTTTTTCTTTAAGGAGCTCGGCAAAGGAAAGCGCATTTTGAGCACTCTCACCCATGGAGCCGTCCATATTTTTCGGCAGACCGACAACTATAAGCTCGGGCTTTATTTCAAGCGCAAGCTTTGATATTTCGTCTGCCAGCTTTTCTCTGTTATGCTCGGAAATTACCGTAACGGGTGAAGCAATCATCTCGCTTTTGTCGCACTTTGCGATTCCCGTTCTGGCTTTTCCGAGGTCAACGGACATTATTATCATATTTTATCCTTTGTTTTCTGTCAAAAAGAAGTTTGCCCGAAGGTTCTTGCCGGGAGTCCAATCGGGAAGATGAGAACCGTCGTTGAGGTACTCTGCTTCAAAATTACCGTTCTCATATTTCCAAAGAGAAACCGCCGTGTTCACTCCGATATCCATGTCGTTAAGTCTTTTAATAT
>CAVBOS010000061.1:0-10188 GCA_963597005.1 Lachnospiraceae bacterium | reverse complement strand
GATTAAAATGCCGAGCATGATAGACAAAACCCTATCTTATCTCGCACAGCTTGCAACGCCTATGGCACTTCTTCTAATCGGTGCGAACCTCAAGCCCGAGACCTTCAAGAAAAAGCCTAAGGGAATTATTCTCGGCACACTCATCAAAATCGTCTTTGCCCCCGCTGTATTCACAGTTCTTGCTTTTATTCTCGGATTCAGAGGTGAGGCTATCGCAACGATATTTGTTATGCACGCAGTTCCTTCTGCGACAAACAGCTACATCATGACCGAGCAAATGGGCGGCGATGCAGAGCTTGGCGCAGGACTTGTCATGGCAACCTCTCTTTTGACGGTTATCACAATGACAATCGGAATTTTCGCTCTCAAAACCTTCGGTTTGGTTTAACATACAGAATATGCAGCACAGAAAAAGCTTTGGACTTAATGCCCAAAGCTTTTTTGGTCAGCATTCATCTTCAAACAAGCCAAGTTTGTTCAGGTTTTTTGAACCATGCTCGGTACTTACCTTAACATCATAAGCTTCTAAATCTTTCGGAAGCTGATTATTGATACAAACATCTATAAGAGAAAGAACCCATGCGTTTTTTTCATCTGCTTTATCTCCGTTTGCATAAGCCGAAAAAACAAAACACTCGTTTTCCTCGTCGTATTCCCCTACCATAAGCTTAGTACTGTTAAAAGTGCCGCCGTAGATAAGATATATTTTTTCGTTCTTGTCCGCAAGAGATTTTGCGAAAGCATAATCATTAACTGTTATTTTTCCACCCTCAGAGCTTATATCACAGCGTGAGACTTTGTCTTTCGAGTATTCTCCCGTTTCGGAGGAAAGATAGAAATTACCGCCGCAAAGAACGAGATCTGCAATATCACTGTAATAAAGCTTTTCGTCATCACTTGCTACAGAGATATACGAATAAATAGCCGCTGTATTGGTTTCGTTCACGCAGGAAAGCGAATCCGTTTCGCCGAGCGAATACTTAATGTCGAGATTATCAAGCCTTTTTCTCAAAACCGAATAGCTGTCCAGCATCTCTCCGTCAGTCAGATAGCCGCAAATGGTGCAGATTATACTGTCATCTGAAAGTTTTGTTTTTTCCACCTGATTTTCTCCGAAATCGGCTTCACCACTTTGCCACTTAGTTTGCTCCTCAATCCAAAAATTAAAGCTTTGTTCAAGCGGCTCATGCGTGAGGTTATATATTAAAAGCTCCGAAAGCGACTCATCATCGTCGCTGACAAGATAAAATCCGCTTCCGTCCACTTTAGGCTCAGTGGTATACGGCATTATGGGCAAAAATTCATCCGCATCCTGATACAGACTGTAAGAATTTCCAAGGCTTTCGAGTTTTTCTCTGTTCTCGTTCAGAAATTCATCGCTGAAATTCACTTCAAGCTTGTATCCCGATTCACTTTCCGCCTTTGTAACCGTAATATCCTTTGTCCTGTCAAGCTTTATGCCCTCGTCAAAGCTTCCTTTTTTCAACTCAAGCGATATTGCCCTCGTGAGATATGCTCTTAAAACATATTCGGGACAAGCATCCTGCTCCATTTCTTTTGAAAAGCCTGACTTATAGTTGTCATCACTGCATTCGTTTTGCGGAAAATCAGATTTATTTAACAATAGGGTTATTGTTCCGCCGTTCTCCGTGAGAGAATATTTTTCGCTGTCCTTTGCAAAAAGCTTGAGTCTTTCTTCGAGCGTCTTTATTGATTCATTGTAGCCCGCCACGGTAAATTCATCGTTAGGAGTAAGAGTAATTTTATACATAGTCTCTTCGTCATACTCCATTGGCTTTTCGGAAACGAGCCCATAAATCACTGCCGTCAAAGCACATACAAGCACAAGAACCGCACAAGCGAAAATATATCGTTTTTTTGTCCTTTTCCCGCCTTGCTTATTTTCACTTGGGATATTTGCTTCAGCCTTTGTCGGAAGTACTTCTTCGATATCAAAAAGCATCTCAGCCGCCGATTGATATCTGTCCTCGGGTTTTATCGAAAGACTTTTCATGAGAATTTTCTCGAGCCGTGGATCAATCTCAATTCCCAATTCCGACGGCTTTTTCAAACCGTCATCAATCAGTCTTCCGTAAGCCGACTCCGGCTTTTTCCCCGTCAAGCAGTAATACTGAGTCGCACCAAGAGCATAGATATCTGTATACGCTCCCTGATTTTTCTCTCCTGCCAACTGTTCAATAGGTGTGAAACCGTCCTTGAGAACACTCGTATAATTTCCCTTATCCATGCTCCTTGCCGTTCCGAAATCAAAAAGCTTCAGTTCGGCATTCTCTATGCCTTCTCCGCTCTCTGAAACAATCATTATGTTGTCCGGCGCAATATCACGGTGAATAAGTCCCTTGCCGTGAAGTTCTTCCAAAGCGACAAGAAGTTCTTTAGACAGATTAAAAAGCTTATCGGATTCTATTTTGCCGTTCTCTGAGATATATTGTCCAAGCGTCTTACCGTCAAGATATTCGAGAACAAGATAATTCTTTCCGTTCTCTTCAAAATAATCAAGAACTCGCACGATATTATCACTGCTTAACGAGCTTAATACTTTTCCCTCGTCAGCACCGCACCCGTCAAGCTCCTTTATGCAGACGCGAAGCCCAATTGCCTCGTTAACCGCCTCGTATGTAAAAGCAAAACCGCCGTGACCGAGAGTTCTTATTATTTTGTATTTATTCAGCTTCATTCCCGGTGACAGCTCCATTTACATCTTCCCTTTCAAATTTGTGGTGAAAAGTCGTTTTCCTCGTAAATCAGTCGCTCAATGGCTAACCTTGGATCGTCTGACTTCAAGACTTTCATTACAAGCTCATCTGTTTGACCGTTCTTTTCGTCAAGCTCTTCAAATCGGCACGCTCTCAAAATATCGTTAATTCTCTCAGTATCCAGTCTCATGCCCTCGTCACTTATCTTGGAATTACAGCCGAAAAAGAGAACCGTCAGCATGAGCATATTTCTCGATATTCCGTCCCCTCGCAAAAGCTTCGATACTAGGCTGTATTCCTCCCAGTTTGGGTTTTCCGCATCGGATTCCGACAGAAGAGCATAACAATAAAATCGGTTCATGATTTCAAAAAGCTTATTGGGACTGAGCTTTGCCTTTGCAAGATATTTTTCGACCTCTTCCGCTGTTAATTTTGCGTGGCGGTTGGGATCCATCTCTGAAATACCGCTCAAGGGCAAATCAAGATAAATATTTCTCTTGGCTGTTCTCGATATTCCCTCAAGCATATAGTAATCAATTTGCGTGGAGAGATATAGGCAAAGGTACTTGCAAATATAGTATCTCGCCTTTTCTCTGCCCTCACAGAAATTTCTGATATTCTCGCTTATGTACAAGATAAATTCCCTGTCGGTATCGAGTGTGAGAAGTGATTGCTCGGCTGTTTTTGTCCGTGCGATTGTATACTCGATATCCCCTGACACAAACGAAGCTCTTTTAACATAGCTTTTTATTCTTTCAAGCGGAAAAGCAGAATATGAGCCGTTCGCACCGTTTATCAAAAGCTCGTCGAAAAGTCCCGTTCCCTCGAGTGATTTAAGCTTCTCTATAAGCTCTTTCCATTCTTCAAACGAAAGTCCTTTTTTGAATACCCAAATTAGTGTAGCCTCTATAAAATCTCTTGAGTAAAGCGGTCTTTCACCTCTTTCTTCAAGGTTTTTATTTAGCATCGCCAAATCGGCACCGTCAAAAAATCCCTTGTAGATTATTCTGTATCGTATGGGATAAGCGGAAAGCTCAGCTTGAATTTTACCGACATCTGTTAACTTTCCCTCGCTCAAGCTTTTAATAAGCTTTGATTGAGTTTCTGAGATTTTATTAAGGAAAAAAAGAGCGTCTCTGCCCGTAAGTCCCATGATAAATTCATCGAAAATTTCCCGTTTTATCCGTCTTCCCATTTTTGCTCCACTCCATGATTATCGCATTGTTTTCTTCAAGATAGCATTTTCTTATATTCTCCGTGATTTCACCTCTTGAAAGAGCCTCAAAATCAGCCTTTACCGACAAAACCCATTCCTCGGCAAATTTGATAATCAGATTTCTTCTGTCGGCGTCAGCGTATTCGCTGCCCTCAAGTTTAACCCTCAAAACGCAAGCCTTGTGCGTCAGACACACCGAATATTTTGACCCGTCAAGCTTTCTTCCGACAAACTCAGCGTACCACATAAGGTTATAAACAGCCGCACACTGTGCGTCAAAATCCACAATAGGTATTATACAAATATAATAAACTCCGCCGCTCCTTTTTTCAATACGCATATTTTCTCCGTATATATTTTTAATCATAAATAATAATTACGGCTGATTCCGTCAACACGGTTTCGAAGTTCAATCTCTTTTCTTGCCTCTTCTGCGTTAAATCGCATGAGCTCGACACTGCAAGCCATATTATTAAGTCTGCTGTTTGTAATGCTAGTCTCCTGAGATATATTAGCAAGCTGAGATGTAGCACTTGCAAGTGACGACTCCAAATTTCCTATGAGCGACTTAGTTCCCTCCATCGCACGATAAAGAGAATGCTGATTGTACCTAATGCTGTCAAGCTTATACTTTATATCGTCAAGTCTTGTGATTATCTTATCTAGTCTTGATTCATTGCCGTAGATATTATATGCACCCTCATGGCCCTCAAGAGTATCGCATCTGCCCGAATAAAGATAATCGTAAAAAGAGCTTATTGCTATTAAATTTCTGTAAGTTGGGTAAACAACATCATAGCTGTAAGCCTTTTTCAGTTCTCTGTTAACCCCCGCAAGAATGCTCTGCGTCTTTCCGATTTTCTCCTGCAAAATGTCGATAAGCTGTTTTCTTGTGACAACCTCTTTCACATTCTTATTGTAAGCGGCAAGCTCTCTTTCATACTGCTCATTTACAAACTTGTTGTTTTTTTCGGCTGAAAAATTGTGGTCTGCCGCCTTTAGCGACCAGCGAATAAGCCAAATTCCCATGGCATACATCGCAAGTATCATCAAGAACGGCTGATGCATCATTCCCGAGAAAAACTCATATATAATCATCGCAACGCCTATAACTCTTGCGGCAACCACAAAATCCTTAATTTCCTCAAGCTTTCCCTTAGTCGGCTTTTGCAGTACCGGCAGACCTTTAAGGTATTCAATCTCTTTCTTCGTAGTGCTTATCACCTGTTCCAAGCGATACTTTTCCTTTTCTCCCTCATAAACAACAGAAATATAATTCCTTAAGCTTTCCTTATTCCCAAATGTATTCCTCATAATCTTTACCTCCGATATTTGCCTGATTTATTGTAAGACAAATATATCAGAGTTTTTCTGCAAATTTTTGCACCCTTTCATCACAAACAAAAACGCCCTCAAGGATTATTCCTTAAGGACGCAATTGATTTAATTTATTTTTCGCTTTTTTCCTTGCTGCTTACATTGGGTTCGGGAGAACTCGGCTCGGGCGGA
This sequence comes from Lachnospiraceae bacterium, assembly GCA_963597005.1. Classification (GTDB taxonomy): domain Bacteria; phylum Bacillota; class Clostridia; order Oscillospirales; family Acutalibacteraceae; genus SIG603. Next base: position 4,746 of record CAVBOS010000061.1, on the reverse strand, counting down.
GGTGCATTTCCCGCAAGAAGATAGCTTCTTCCGTGATTTTCAAGTCCCCTTGCCACAAGTCTTTTGGCCAGGTCATAAATGACCGCAAAAATCGGAACACCGATAAGGAAGCCGATGAAACCGAAAACATAAGAGAAAAACATAATCGAGAAAAGTACCCAGAATCCGCTTATTCCCACGCTCTGAGAAAGAATTCTCGGGCCGAGTATGTTTCCGTCAATCTGCTGGAGAATGATGATAAAAATAACAAATATTATGCAGTTTGTTTTTGAGTCCATCAAAACCATAAGCGCCGTCGGAACACCGCCGATGAACGGGCCGAAATACGGGATTATATTTGTGACACCTACAATAAGTGCGATAAGCAAGCTGTTCTGAAGTCCGTTTGTGAACGAAAGTATCAGACAGAAGATATAGGTGACAACTCCGATGATAGCGGAATCGATGATTTTTCCGCCGAAAAAACCGATAAATATATCATCTATAAAATCAAGCTCCTGCATAATCTTGTCGGAAATCTTAGGTGAGAAAATCGCATTGAGGACAGCCTTTCCCTGTCTGCTGAAATTCTTTCTTCCGAGAAGAATGTACACACAGACGATAAGTCCGATAAATACATTCTTGAGAAGCGATATGATTGCGTTCACCGTACTGCTCAAGCCGCCCACCAAATTGGTGAAATAAGACATAACGTCATTCGAGAACCAGCTGTCGAGCGACTGTGAAACCGAAGTAATCGCCTGAGTTAAGTACTTCTGGATAGTCGGATTTGTGATGTGAAGATTGTTCACCCAGCGTGTGAGTCTTGTCACGGCATCGGGTATCGAATTTACAATGGTTGCGATACTGTTGATTGTCTGCGGAAGAACCGAAGCGATAAGACCGTAGATTATAAGCAAAGTGAGCACCATAACTATAACGACGCTAAGCGGTGAAATAATCTTCTTATGCTTTTCAGGAATAATTTTCGCAAGCTGTTCATCCATAAAGTTGCACGGGCCTTTCAGCAGATAAGCCAGAACCGCACCGATGAAAAATGTCTCAACGCCCTTCCACAGCCATGTTACCGCAGAAACAATGGAACTCAGTCGCAGAAGAAGAAAGTACAAAAGCACAACAATCAAAATCGAGCTTGCTCCCGCAACCGTGGTATCCATAAAGTCACGGAATGATCTTCTTTTCAAGAATAAACCTCCTTTTTTGCCATATATCGGCAATACTATGTTACTTCAAAATTGTTATATTTTCAACAATATATTTGTAAATATTTAAAGCTGTAAGTTATTTCTTACACCATAACATTATACTGTTCAAAACATCGAAAACTGTGGACTTTTCTATCACTGCCGACTATAATTAAGATACGGAAATCTAATATTCTTTAGGGAGATGTTTACAATGACTTTTGAAGAAATGAAGCATAAATATGCTTATACCCTCGCAAGAGTGGGCATAAATGTCCAGAAGGGACAGATAGTCATGGTCGAAGCGGCTATCGAGGGCTATGCCTTCACACCGATTTTTGCCGAAGAATGCTACAAGCTCGGTGCGTCCAACGTTATCATAAATTACCTTGATCAGGCAAACCTCAAGGTAAGAGCACACTACACCTCAGTAGACGAAATGCAGAAAGTAGATAAGGTCGAAGAGGACTACTACGACTATTATATGTCACAGGGTGCGGCATTTGTGCGACTCGAGGGAGTTAACCCCAAGCTTATGGAGGATGTCCCCGACGAAGAGGGCAACGCTATCTTCAAGCGCACCGACAACCTCAGAAACGTAATGAGAAAGTACACAAGAAACGGTTGTCAGTGGTTAATCGCCATGATTCCGACTCAGGAATGGGCAGATTATATTCTTCCCGATAAAGAGGATAATCTCACAGAGCTTTGGAACATTCTCTTCAAGCTTTGCTACATTGATGAGACAAACGACGTGGTCGAAACTTGGGAAAAGCTTGCAGAGAAAAAGCACGAGCGAGGCGACAAGATTGATGAGCTCAATTTGAGATACCTTCACTACACCGCATCAAACGGAACAGACCTCACGGTTGAGCTTACTCCCGATTCTAACTTCGGTATGAAGAAGTATCTTTCACGCATGACTAAGGACAGAGTTAAGACTTGCCCGAATATTCCCACAGAGGAAATTTGCACTTCCCCTGAAAAATACGGCACAAACGGTGTTGTCTATTCCTCAAGACCGCTTGTTCTCGGCGGAAAAGCAGTCGATAACTTCGGTTTCCGCTTCGAGAACGGCAAGGTTGTCGAGGTCATCGCAGGCGAGGGCAAAGAAATGCTCGAATCTTTAGTTGCTACCGACGAGGGCTCATGCTATCTCGGTGAGGCGGCACTTGTCGAGTATCACTCCCCAATCTCCATGAGCGGACTTGTCTACTACACAACTCTCATTGACGAGAACGCAAGCTGTCATCTGGCACTCGGAAGAGCACTATCTTCTTCTCAGCCCAAAGACGAGCGTTTCACATTCAACAATTCTCAGATTCACATCGACTTCATGGTCGGTACTCCCGACATGCATATCGTTGGAATTGACAATGACGGCAAAGAGACCGTAATATTCAATAACGGAGACTTTGCAATCTGATAAAGGTTTTAATTAATAAGGGTGGATTATATGAAATACGCAATAACATCAAAAAAATTCGAGTTCGGTTTATTCGATACTCTCAAGACAATCGAGCTTGAAAACGGTTACAGAATTTCAGCTCAGTACATGGGCGACTACATCGGTTACAACGTCACAAAGGACGATGAAACAGTCGATGAATTCAGCACAAGCGGCGACGATAAATCCTATTATTCCTCCGAGTGGGGCGAATATTATAAGTATCTCGACGAGCTTATGCCCGATGAAGAGGACGAGGACTAAGCAAAATAACAGCCAGAAACGCCTTCCTAAAGGAGGGCGTTTTTCTCTTGAAAGTGACTCAAATTCACTGATACTTGAAAAATCCTTAAAATAGTAATATAATCCTAGTATCTATACTAAAATCGGCAAGTTGTGCCGAATATTTTTTGTTCGGCTGACAGCCGAGAAGGAACTTGAAAAATGAATACAAATAAGAACCAGTTCCGAAGACTTTTATCCTATATTCTTTCATGGGTGATTATCTTCGTGCTTACCTACCTTTACTGGGTTGTATGGACTACCTACTACGCCAACAGCATTCCGAATCCCTACTGGCGCAAAGGTAACTGGGTTGTTGTCGGAGTTTATGCCATCATAACCTATGCGTTCATGAAGCTTTACGGCTCAAGAAACATCGGCGACTATCGCACCGTGGATATTATCTATTCCCAATGTCTGACGGTCATAATGGTAAATGCCTTCGACTACGGTATCGTTTCTCTTATCAACCGCTGGTTTGCGGGAGTTAAGCCGATGCTTTTGCTGACGTTCTTTGACTTTTTGTGCGTCATATCGTGGGCGATAATCTCAAAGTACATTTACAGTAAAATCTACAGCGCACGACAACTTTTGCTGGTTTACGGCGACCACGACCCCGACGGCTTCATTAACAAGATGAACACCCGAAAGGACAAGTACAATATCCGTGAGTTCTTTTGCGTGAACAACTTCACGCAAGAAGAGGTTTTCTCGAAAATCGAGGAGTACGAATCCATCATCATTTGTGATATTCCCGCCGAGAAACGAAACGAGCTGATTAAATTCTGCTTCAGCAAAAACATTCGAGCCTACGTAACGCCCAAGCTTTCAGACATCATTCTTCTTGGTGCGGAAAGCTCCAACATCTTCGATTCACCGCTTCTTATCTGCAAAAACCGCGGCATAAGACTCGAGAAGAGAATAGTCAAGCGTATACTCGATTTGATAATAATAATTCCCATAACAGTTCTCACCACTCCGTTCATGCTTATTTTCGCACTCATCATCAAGCTGACGGACGGCGGAGATGTTTTCTACAAGCAGAAAAGACTCACCCTTAACGGAAAAGTTTTTGAGATATACAAATTCAGAACCATGAGAATGAATTCCGAGAACGGCGTCGCTCAGCTTGCAAAAAAGGACGACGACAGAATCACCCCTATCGGAAAATTCTTAAGAAAAACCCATCTTGACGAGCTCGCTCAGGTTATCAATATCTTAAAGGGCGAAATGAGTGTTGTAGGTCCCCGACCGGAAAGACCGGAGATTGCGGACGAATACTCAAAGGTAGTTCCCGAGTTTAATTTCCGACTGAAGGCTAAAGCAGGTCTCACGGGCTATGCTCAGGTTTTCGGAAAGTACAATACAACGCCTTACGATAAGCTCAAGCTTGACCTTTACTACATCGAGCACCAGAGTGCGCTGCTTGACATCGAGCTCATTCTCAAGACAATAAGAATAATGTTCACAAAGGAAGCCAGCGAGGGTATCTCTCAAAATCAGACCACCGCTCTCGGCTCACCCTTCAGTTCGACAAAGCAGGACGTCACGATTATCGATGATGACGGCAATGTCAAGGTAGATACAATTGAAAATGAAAGCTGATATATCGGTAGTCATTCCGATTCACAATGCCGAGAAAACAATAATCGAGGCTCTTTCATCCGTTGTTTCCCAGCGTCTGCACGAGGACGACACCCTCGAAATAATTCTGGTGGACGACCAAAGCGACGACGGTGGAATTAAAAAAGCGACCGACTTTCTTTCCGAAAAAGGCGCAAATTACAAGCTTCTCAATACAGAGGACAGATCAGGCCCGGGCGGTGCAAGAGC
>CAVBOS010000060.1:0-10440 GCA_963597005.1 Lachnospiraceae bacterium | reverse complement strand
GTATATATCTGGTCTCCCACGACAAGGCACTCGCTGAATTTAACATGAAGCTTTCTTTTCGCGCGGATAAATCCCACGGGAAGCGGCTTCATTGCCACATTGACAAACGGAAGCGAAAATTTCTCGGCAACCGCCTTAATTCTTTTTTTGCTCTTGTTGTTAGATACGATATATACACTTATCCCCTCGCTCTCGAGCTTTCTTATAAGCTCTATGCTTCCGGGAAAAGGTTCCTTCGAGATGTTTGAAGTTATGGTATTGTCGACATCGAGCAAAACCGCCTTTATTCCCATACTCTTTATGAATTCAGGTGTAAGCTCCGTCACACGCTCAAGTGCGACAGTCGGCCATCTTATGCCACTTTTTTTCACGTTAACCTCATTGTAAAAACAAAAAAGCGGGCAAAAGCCCGCTTTTCATGCTTTAAGTATTTTTCAATTACTTATACTTTCTCTTGCGAGCTGCTTCTGACTTCTTCTTACGCTTTACAGAAGGCTTCTCGTAAGCTTCTCTCTTACGAACCTCAGCGATAACGCCAGCGCGAGCACACTGCTTCTTGAAGCGTCTGAGAGCGCTGTCAAGAGTCTCATTCTCTTTTAATCTGATCTCTGCCATTTATATCCCTCCCATCCGGCGATAGCCATGGGTAATTTTGTTATTTCATAACGTTAGTATTATACTAAAGCAGAGCCTTGTTGTCAAGAAAAAATTTGTCAGTTAGCAAAAACTAATTCATTTATGAAAAAATCGGGCAAGCGTTATTGCCGTTTGCCCGAAATATTCTCTTAGTTGGAAAGTACCTTTGCTGCCTCGTAGAGCTCCTTGTCAAAGGTTCTCGGCATATCGAGAGCCTCTGTGATGTCGAAGTCGACAACCTTATCGTCTCTGATGACAACAACACGGTTGCTCTTGCCCTCGTCGAGAAGCTTAACTGCATAGTAGCCGCACTTTGAGCCGAGAACTCTGTCTCGAACTGTCGGAGAACCACCACGCTGAACGTGACCGAGAATTGTAGCTCTTGACTCAATTCCTGTCTCCTTCTCGATGAGCTTTGCGATATCGTCTGTGTGACCTACGCCCTCAGCAACAACAACGATGAAGTGCTTCTTGCCTGTCTTCTGTGCAGCCTTGATTCTGTCGATAACGTCTTTCTGCATATCAAACGGAACCTCAGGAACGAGAGTTACGATTGCACCTGCCGCAATACCGACGTTAAGAGCGATATCACCGCAGTTTCTACCCATAACCTCAACAACGGAGCAACGGTCGTGAGACTCTGTTGTATCTCTGAGCTTATCGATAAGCTGAATAGCTGTGTTCATAGCTGTGTCGTAGCCGATTGTGTGATCGGAAGAAGTAATATCGTTGTCGATAGTACCTGTGATTCCGATTGTGGGAATTCCCTCACGGCAAAGTGCTCTTGCGCCGCGGAAAGAACCGTCACCGCCGATAACGACAAGGCCGACTATATCATGCTTTCTGCAGGTCTCGGCAGCCTTCTTGAAGCCGGATCCGTCCGGAGCCGCAAACTCAGGGCTTCTTGCCGAGAAAAGGAATGTTCCGCCGAGCTGAATCTTATCGGAAACACTTCTGAGTGTGAGCGGGATAAGATCATCATGAAGAAGACCGTTGTATCCTCTGACTACACCTAAAACCTCATATCCTTCGTTTATAGCTGTTCTTGTAACCGCACGAACCGCTGCGTTCATGCCCGGAGCATCTCCGCCACTTGTGAGAACTGCTATTCTTTTAGCACACATTATTATTCCTCCCAGAATAAGATTTAATAAACATCAAACATCATCAATTCCGCCGCCAATCGGACGGAAGACATTTACATTATGATTATATTCAAAATTGAATACAATTTCAAGACAAAATGCAAAAGCATTTTAAATCCGACAAATTATACAATTTTTTTAAAACTTTTCAATCAATTTGATAAATGGATACATTTTTTGCTTTTTATTCTTTTAGAGCAACATTACTGTCTCCAAGAAGCTTTTTTAATTCTCTTATCAAAACATTATTGACATCCACCCTGTATCTTGCTGGGGCACGGACGATTTTTCTGCTGTCCGTAAAATAAATGTAGACATCATCTCTTCCGTCAAATATGTCGATATATTGCAAGGCTTTTTCATACTCACGGCATTCGTTGTTCTTGATTCTGAGATAAAGTCCCGGGTTTGATACCGCTTTTCTGCCCTGAGGGGGTGCTTGCCTATTTCCATTCGGTTGGTTAACATCCGAAGTGCGGCTGCCGTTTTTCTTAAACCGTGATAAGTCAATATCCGACATCGAAGAAACTCTTCTCACGCTGTCGGCAACAAGCTTCGGCTCCTGCTCCTCAGTGAAACTGAGTCTTCCGCTAAATTCCACCGTGTCTCCCTCTCGCATCGTATTTTGCGAGCTCTCGAAAACATTCGGGAACACAAGAACTTCTATGCTCGAATACATATCCTCTGCCGTGACAAAAGCCATTGTCGTGTTCGATTTGGTCATCTTCTTTTTGACCGATTCGATAATTCCGATTATTCTCACATTCTGACCGTCACGGTAGTAACTGCTCTCACCCTTTGCGGACGAGATAATTCTGTCCGTTCTGGCGGCATAGCCCGTCTCAAAAGCTTTGCGGAACTGCTCCATGGGATGTCCGCTGATGTACATGCCCGTGATTTCGTGCTCCATAGCAAGAAGCTCCCTCTCGGAATATTCAGGCTTTGGGTCTATCCTCATTTCATTCTCGAAATCATCCGTGCCGAAAAATCCAAGCTGACCTTCTATGTTATTCTTTCTGTCGTTTTCGAGCGAATCCATAATCATCGGCAGTGCCATCATCATTTCTCTTCGGTTTGAGCCGAGACGGTCGAGCGCACCCGCTTTGATAAGACTTTCAATCGCACGGCGGTTAATTTCTTTCTCGCTCATGCGTGAGCAGAACTCATAGAAGGTTTTGAATTTACCGTTTAATTCCCGTTCGCTCTGAAGCCGTGAGATAAGTCCCCGTCCGAGATTTTTAACAGCCAGAAGTCCGTATCTTATGTTTTCCTCGTGCGGAGTGAAACCCGCACCCGAATAATTCACATGCGGAGGAAGTATCTTGATTCCCAGACTTTGACATTCGTCGATATATTCCTGAAGCTTGGGCGTGTTTCCCAAAACGCTCGACATAAGCGACGAAAAATATTCCTGCGGATAAAATCTTCTGAGGTAAGCTGTTTGGTACGCAAGAGTTGCATAAGCCGCCGCATGAGATTTATTAAACGCATAGGAAGCAAAGCTTTCGATTTCGGAGAAAATCGTTTCGGCTGTCTCCCTGTCCACACCTCGGCGGACGCATCCCTCGATAATTACATTTCCGTTTTCATCGAGAAGTCCGTTAATGAAAACCTCTTTTTCTTTCTCGAGGACAGCAGCCTTTTTCTTTGACATGGCACGGCGCACAACGTCTGCTCTTCCGAGTGAATAGCCTGCAAGCTCCCTGAATATCGTCATAACCTGTTCCTGATAGATAATACAGCCGTAAGTTACTCCGAGGATTTTCTCAAGTCTCGGATGACGGTAGCGGATTTTGCTTGGGTCGTGCCTGTTCTGCACATACATATCTATAAACTGCATAGGTCCCGGGCGATAAAGAGAAATAATCGCAATGAGATCCTCAATACTTCGTGGGTTCGCACGCATGGTGGTTCTTCTCATGCCAGCCGACTCAAACTGAAAGACGCCCTCCGTCTTGCCCTGACACAGCATATCGAAAACCTCTTTGGAGTCCTCGGGAATTTTATTTATATCGAAGCTTTCGTTTTTCTCACGGATTAATTTTTCGGCGTTGTCGATAACCGAAAGGTTTCTCAGCCCCAAAAAATCCATTTTGAGAAGTCCCAGTTCCTCGATTCCCGTCATGGTATACTGCGTGACAACAGCCTCATCATTCTTTGCAAGCGGAACATACTCCATAACGGGCTTGTCCGTGATAACAACGCCTGCCGCATGGGTCGAGGTGTGTCTTGGCATTCCCTCCACCTTTTTCGCCATGTCGATAAGTGCTCTTACAGAGGAATCGCTCTCGTATCTTTTTCTGAGCTCGGCACTCGAATTCATAGCCTTTTCAATCGTCATGCCGTTTTCTGCAGGTATCATCTTGGCTACGGCATCACAAAGATTATAAGGAAAAGCCATTGCTCTGCCGACATCACGCACGGCAAGCCTTGCCGCCATTGTACCGAAAGTTACAATTTGTGCGACATGGTCGCTGCCGTATTTTCTCACGACATAGTCGATAATCTCCTGTCTGCGGTCATCGGCAAAGTCTATATCGAAGTCTGGCATGCTGACTCTCTCGGGATTTAAAAATCTCTCGAAAATCAAATCGTACTTGAGCGGATCTACAGCCGTAATTCCTATGCAGTAAGCCGCAAGGCTTCCTACTCCCGAGCCTCTGCCCGGGCCGACGGGAATACCCACGCTTTTTGCGTAGCGGATGAAATCATGCACGATGAGATAATAGTTGATATACCCCATCTTGTCTATCATATTTATCTCATACTCAAGTCTTTCGGCTACGCTTTTGTCAGGATTCTCGCCGTAATGCCTTTTCATGCCCTCACGGCACATTCTGACAAAATACTCCTTGTTATCAGAGCCGTCGGGCGTGGTGAATGCGGGAAGCTTGGTCTTTCCGAACTCAAATTCAAAACCGCATTTCTCGGCAATTTTAACCGTGTTGTCCGCCGCCTCGGAGTAATTCGGAAAAAGCGACCTCATTTCCTCCTCGGACTTGAAATAAAACTCCTTTGAGCCGAAATCAAGAATATCCTCGTCTTCAAGCGTTCTTCTCGTCTGAATGCAAAGAAGCACCCTGTGCATCATCTCGTCCTCACGTTCAACATAATGGCAGTCGTTCGTGAGAACCGTCGGTATACCCGTTTCACGGGAAAGCTTGATTATCTGCGGATTGATATATTTCTGCTCTTTCAGTCCGTGGTCTTGAAGCTCAAGATAAAAATTACCCTGTCCGAAAATATCATTGTAACGAAGAGCCGCATTTTTTGCCGCCTCGTAATCCCCTGCATTTAAAGCTCTGGGAATCTCTCCAGCCAAACAGGCTGAAAGCGCAATAAGTCCCTCGTGGTGCTCCTCAAGCAAATCCAAATCTACACGGGGATTGTTGTAAAAACCCTCCGTAAAGGACTTTGATACCATGGCAATTAGATTTTTGTAGCCAGTCTCATTTTTGCACAGCAAAACAAGATGTCTCGAAGAACCGTCAAGTGCGTGAATGCGGTCGAATCTCGTCCTCTGAGCGACATAAACCTCACAGCCGATAATCGGCTTTATTCCACGCTCCTTTGCCGCCTTATAAAAGTTCACGGCGCCCCACATGACGCCGTGATCCGTTATTGCAACCGCTTTCATCTGAAGCTCCTTTGCCTTGTCGAGAAGCTTCTCGATTCGGCACGCTCCGTCAAGGAGAGAATATTCCGTGTGAACATGAAGATGTACAAAGCCGTCAGACATAAATAAAATCTCCTTTCAAAATACAAGTCGCAAAATATTATATTATCAGAATAAGCTTACCGCCATAAGCATAAGCGGAATAGTCACAACCGAGAAGATTGTGGAAAGTGTGACCGCCGAAACGGCATAGGTATAATCCTTGTTGTAAAGCTGAGCGTAAACCGCAACATTCGAGCCGACGGGGCACGCACAAGCAATCATGACGCATGTGAAAAGCTCTGTGAATTTATCGGGAATCACAAAGCCGACAAGCATGCATACGGCAGGAATCAGAACCAATCTCAAAAAGCTGACTCCGTAAAGTCTCGGTGAGAGGAAAACCTCCTTCATATCCGCCTGAGCAAGGTATGTTCCGAGAACGAGCATTGCAACAAAGGTATTTGCGTTGGTAGCGGCTGAAATCGTGCTCTTCACAACCGTAGGAATCGGCACTCCCGTGAAGAAAATGATTAAACCGATAATCAGACCTATGATAAAGGGCGAAGTGAATATCGTCTTGAAGTTTATCTTTATCTTCTCTTCTTTAAGAATTGCCGCTCCGTATGTCCACTGCATGACATTCAGAAAAGCGATAAATGCCGTAATGAAGAAAACCGCCTCGCTTGAATATGCCGCCACGATAAGCGGAATTCCAAAAAATCCCGGATTTGAAAAAGCTGACGAAAAATTATCTATCGGATGCTTTTTGAACACAAGCCTTGAAATTATGCACGCAACCGCCAAAAAAGCCGCCGCCATAAGTGCGCTCACTCCGAGCTCCGTGATTTTCTCCGCCGTTCTGTCTGTTATAAATCCGTTTATGATAACGCACGGAAGAATAATGTAAATGAGAAGATTTGCTAAAGTTTTAGAGCCCTCTTTTGTTATCAGTCCCTTTCTGAAAAGTAAAAATCCCATTCCCATAATCAGGAACATAACAATTATCTGCTTTAAAATTATCAGTGCAACTTCCATTTATCCTATCCTACCTTATATCTTATTTTCTTACTTTAGTGACTCATCGGAAAAATATACCTTGTAGTAATTTTCCGTAAGAATCGAATTTTTCTCGGTGTATCCCCAGCTAAACTCCGTTTTCACTATATAAGTGCCTGCAGTCTCGGGGAAAACAAATTTTTCCTCGCCCGAATAAATCTCGTTTAGATCTTCGTCATACATTGAGAAGCTGAAATTTTCGAGCGTGTCGTCATCGCTGAAACCGACCGTGATATCCTCGCCGTCATACTCTACCGTAGGGAGCGTGTCGGCAATATCCTCGAGCTTCAGTGCTCTGAACGATGTTTCAACGCCCTTCGTAGTTGTCTGAAGAACATTGGAGACAGGCTCTATCGTTTTTTCGGACGAAGTTATATACATAGTACCCTGATTTGCGGCAGGGTTAAGTGTTCTCACAATCAAAAAGACGACAAGTGCTATCAAAAGCACAAGTCCGCCTATCATACCCCAGAACATAGCCTTCTGGCGCGTGTTAAGTGTTTCTCTCAATTTCTTTTCCTTTCGGTTCAAAACCTTTTGATAAGCTCGTCTATCTTTTTACCGCCCGTGCATTCCTCGGCAATTTTGATAATTCTCTGGAATCGGTGATTCACTCCCGAGCGGCTGATGCCGAGTTTTTCGCTCATCTGCTTGAGCGTCATGTCGGGGTTATTAAGTCTTAGTTCGCACACCGCTCTCAGTTCATCGGTCAATTCGTCAAAGCCTATGGTATCGTTAATAACGGCAATGGCGAGGGTCTGCTTAGCTGACGCCGAATAGGTCCTGTCCATATTGGCAGTCTCAAAATTTGCCTTGCGGTTGATGTCGTTCTTGGCTTCCTTGTACATTTTAATCTGCATGAATTCCATGCTTGCGCCAGACGCACCGATAAAAGTGAGGAAATCTTCTATTCCTCCGGAATCCTTGATATAAACGATAAATGCATTTTTCGAGCCGTTCTTCTCGAGAACTCCCGACTGAATTTCCAAGCCGAGCGAGCAAATAAAATTGCTGAGTTCTTGCGCAAGCCTCTCGGAATAAACGGTTATCTCAAGGTGATAGTCACGATTTGGGTCTGTGACGACTCCCGCAATAAGAAAAACACCTCTCAAAAAAGCCGCTTCTGCGCCCTTAACTATGGTCTCACTCAAAAAAAGTTCGCCATCACTCATACCAAAAGCATCGGTGAGCTGTTTCTTTTGGAAATCACTGCTAAGGCTGAAAATGCATTTGTGTTGTCTTTGCTCGGTGCTTGTTCCCGATGCGCTCATCTTCACCTGCACCTCGGGAATGACGCCCGCAAGAGCGGCGCAATACTCTGCGAGAAGTCTTGCGACATTGCTGTTCTCGATTTTTATCGCCGTGCGGTCACTCGTCAGAAGTTTAGAAAACAGCAGCATACCATATCCTTCTGCAGCAAAGTCGGCTTCACGCTTATTTTGTATTCGGCAAAGCTCGTTTTTTGTATCGGACGAAAATGACATACCGCTGTCTCCTTGTTTTACTTTAAAATATCACGGTGAGTAACCGTTGATTTGATTTTCTTTTCAATAAGATGATTGTAAACATATTCGGCAAATGCAACCGAGCGGTGATGTCCGCCCGTACAGCCTATCGCAATGACAAGCTGGCTTTTGCCCTCTCTAATGTAAAGCGGAAGAAGAAAATCCACCATATCAATGATTTTGTTTCTGAATTCCTCCGCCTCGGGCTGACCCATGACATAATCGTAAACCGGCTTATCGAGTCCCGTCTGATTTCTAAGTTCGTCAATATAGAACGGGTTCGGCAGACATCTCACGTCAAAGACGAGGTCTGCTTCGCTCGGGAGTCCGTTCTTAAAGCCGAAGCTCATGCAGTGCACATAAAGGCTGTTCTCACCCGACTGCATGAACAGCTTGGTGATTTGCTCTTTCATGTACTGGGGACGAAGATTCGAGGTATCGATGACATAATCCGCCCGCTCTCTTACGGGGTGGAGCATCTCTCTTTCAAGCTTTACCGCCTTTTCGAGCGAGCCGTTAAAGCTGTCGGCAAAGGGGTGCTTTCTTCTTGTCTCCTGATATCTTCTTACGAGAATATCGTCTGCGCAGTCAAGGAACAGAATTTTATATTCTCTTCCCTGATGCTTCAGCGTCTCGATTGCATCAAAAAACGACTTGAAAAACTCTCCGCCTCTTGTATCGCACACAACGGCTACCTTTGGCGGCATTCCCTCGGATTTCGTGTACATATCATAGAAAACGGGAATGAGCATTGGCGGCAAATTATCAACACAGTAAAAGCCGATATCCTCCATAGCGTCAATCGCTCTCGATTTTCCCGCTCCCGAAAGTCCTGTTACAATTACAAAATTCATGTGCCACTCCTTATTTCAGTATCCTAACCTCACACTCAAGCTCGACGCCCTTTTCTTTAAGAACGACCGTCTTGACCTTTTCGATAAGCTTCAGAACATCCTCTGCAGTCGCATGGTTTTTGTTGATGATAAATCCCGAATGCTTCTCACTGACTTCGGCACCGCCTACGCTTTCGCCCTTAAGTCCGCATTCCTCGATAAGTGCCGCCGCAAAATAACCCTCGGGTCTTTTAAAGGTTGAGCCCGCACTCGGATATTCAAGCGGCTGCTTAGCCTTTCTTTTTCCGATAAGCTCGTCCATTTTAGCGGCTATCTCATCCTTGTTTGCAGACTTCAGCTTAAAATATGCCTTCGTGATAATCATATCGGAATCCGAAAAAACACTGTGGCGGTAAGTAAGCTTCATCTCATCAAGAGAGAATTCTCCCTTCTCGCCCGTCCTTGTCAGATACTCGCATTTTACGGCAACATCCTTGATTTCTCCGCCGTAAGCGCCGGCGTTCATATAGACCGCACCGCCGCACGAACCGGGAATACCCCAAGCAAACTCAAGTCCCGAAAGACAGTTGTCCCTTGCGAAAATACAAAGAGAAGCAAGCGATGCTCCTGCTCCGCATTCCACTGTCAAGCCGTCTTCCAAAAGGCTTATTTTACCGAACTCACCGTCAAGCCTAACAACAATTCCACGGTATCCCTCATCAAGAGCAAGCATATCTGAGCCTCTGCCAAGGATAAAATAATTATATCCCGACTCATTTATCAGACTCAAAAGTGCCGTCAGCTCGTCCTCGGATTTCGCGGTCACCATTCTGTCGGCGGGGCCGCCCGTTCTGAAGCCGGTATATTTAGATAAAATCTCGTCTTTTTTCAGCTCGATGCCACGGTTCACGCAAAGCTCATCAAGCTTCTCATAGTTAAACGCCATACTGCCGATTACTTAAAGAAAAGCGGAAGCGGCTCGAGATAAATGATATCATCTCTGTCCTTAGCGTCGCCCTCAGCCAAAACAGCAGCCTTTGCGACAGCCTTGGAATCGCACTTTGCGAGCAATGCCTCGAGTGCCTCAAGGGACTCACCTGTGGAAATAACGTCGTCAACAATGAGAACTCTCTTGCCACGAAGCTCTTCTGCGTCCTCCTCGGAGAGAATGAGAGTCTGAACCTTGAATGTTGTGATTGACTTAACCTCGACGGAAACGGGGTTTGTCATATAAGCCTTTACGCCCTTTCTTGCTACGACATACTTACCACAGCCCTGTCTTGCCATTTCGTAAGCAATCGGAATACCCTTGCTCTCTGCTGTCAAAATGACATCGTGCTCAGGGCACTTCTTGAGAAGCTCTCTTGCGCAAGCCTCGGTAACTTCTACATCTCCGAACATAACGAAGCCGGCGATTGAAAGATTGTCATTAATCGGGCAAATCGGCAAATCACGCTCGAGACCCGCAATAGTCATATGATAAAATTCCTTTGGCATTTTCATTTCCTCACTTTTATTTAAAACTTTTAAAGCCATCTTTTGGGATAAGCATACACTTTGATTATAGCAAATTAATTTTAGTTCTTCAATAAGTCACAGTGAAAAAG
>CAVBOS010000059.1:0-10646 GCA_963597005.1 Lachnospiraceae bacterium | reverse complement strand
ATATGATAGTTCTGAAAATACAATTCCTTTTTTGCCCTTTTCAGAGCCGACTGAAGAACGCCCCAAAGCATTTGCTCCATATAGCCGACACCGATGCATTTGTTCCATATGCGATTGAGTGGCTTCATTTTTCCGCCAAAGCTTGCTTCTATCACCTCAGACTGAGCCTGTCTGAGCGAAGCGGAGCTTTTTTCAATCGAGCGGTAACGAAGAAGTCCCATGTAAGAAATATTATCCGTACTTACCGCCGAATGACTTTCTGATTTTTGTCGTTCATTCTCCAATGCTTTCTCTTTTTGAGAACGAATATAAGCACCCGGAGTCCCACCGAACTCCTTGCGAAAAGCATCAATAAAGCTGTTCACACTGCCGAATCCCGATGAAAAAGCAAGCTCCGTTACAGAAGCTTCTCCTTTATCTATCAGCTGTTTTGCATGGCTCAATCTCACCTCACGCAAATAGCTTGAAAAATTCTTTCCCGTAATATCCGAGAAAAGTCTAGAAAAATATCCCTCCGAAAGCCCGAAGCTTTCTGCCGTTTGCGAAAGGGTAAGCGGCTCTGAGAAATGATCCCAGACGAAACGGAGTATCTCTTCCTTTCGCACATAGTCTTTTTTTCCCTTTTCCTCTTGTCTATCTTCACTCTCTTCCGAAAAATCCTGAAAAAGAATACTGAGAAGTCCAAGAAGTTCCGCTTGCATATTTAGCCTTAGCTTTTTGGAATTGTCGGAGTAGTCCTGAAAAATGTTTGCAAGATGCGTTCGGATGAGATCGAGCGTAGATTTCTTTTCGGGCTGAAGTGACGACACACAGTTAATCGTTCCTATGCCGTAGTCGCTCAAAAGCTCTATCGGAATATAAAGAGAAAGCGTGTGACAGCCCTCCTCACGCTCCTGTCGGTGGGTTTCAAACGGATTAAATACCGCAAAATTCTCCGCACTTAAAACAAAGTTTCTCTTTCCCGTATACACCGTGCAATTACCCGACAAAACAAACAGTAGCTCTGCCTGATTATGGAGATGTACGGTTTTATTTTCGTTTTTGTCGCAATCTGTTTCAAAAATAATGTCTGCTGTCATAGTGAAAATCCTTTATCTAATCAAAAATCCTACATTTTATAGTTCTATTATAATACAAAAACAATATATTTATTATTTCAACCGAAAAATCACAGAATTTTGATATTTTCATCACTTAATTTTGATTATAGAAACAATAAGCATTTCTATCACCGAACACACTCAATAACAAATATAAACAAAATAATCAAAGAACAAATAGAAACTTTTATAATAAAAATCTAAAATATAATCAGATTTTCACAAAAGATGTGGATTAGTCATAAGGAGGCTAACATGAAAGAAAACGAAAAAAGAGCAGACGGCTTTGTGCCATTCGCTCAAAAGCTCAATTATTCCATCGGCTCAGGCGGCGGTAACATCATAACCACTATCGCCGGAAGCTTCATTGCCGCATATCTCACCGACTCCGTCGGTATCGGTGCCGCCGCAATGTCCACCATGATACTTGTCAACCGTGCTTTCGACCTTTTCACCGACTTCTTTATGGGCTCGATAGTCGACCGCACTCACACCAAATGGGGTAAAGCAAGACCATGGGTTGCACTTTCCGCACCGCTCATTGCCATATTCCTGATTTTGGTGTTCAGCGTGCCTGAAAGTCTCGGAAGCAAAGGCAAGCTTGTCTATGTTTACATCACTTATCTTTTGCTTAATGCTATCGGCTTCACGATGTTCTTCATTCCCCACACGGCACTTCTCTCGAGAATAACGCTAAACGGCAACGAAAGACAGAAGATAGCCTCGATGGAGCAGATTTTAAATCAGGTAGCAGGCCTTGCCGTCACAACCTTCTGGGTTCCCCTCACAAGAAGCGTCGGCTACAGAGGAACAGCCATCATCTACGGTGTTGCAACATGCGTCTTTATTCTCTTTGCGTTCTTCGGGACAAAGGAAACCGTCGGCGAGAATGACGACAAAAAGCCTGAAGCAAAATCTACCGTACCTTTCAAAACTCAGATTTCAACTCTTGCTAAGAACAAGTACTTCTGGCTTGAAACACTTTTCTTTTGCCTTTTGCTTCTCCACAACTGCGGCTGCGGAATGGTTTCTTACTACTACTGCAATATCGTCCTCGGAAATGCCGCAATCGTCGCTGTCATTTCTGCATGCGGAATGATTCCGGCAATGGTTATGAACCTCATTTTACCGTCACTTGTAAAGAGACTCGGAAAGCGCAGAATCATGATAATGAGCTCATGTGTCGTTATAATCACAGGCGTTATCATGGGACTTTTCCCGACCGCTGTCGGACTCATCTGCGTACTCTATGCAATTAAGGGCTTCTTCATGGGCGCAATGTTCTCTTGTGCATTTGCCCTCACGGGTGATGTTGTTGACTACGGCGAATGGAAATACGGCATTCGCTCCGAAGGTCTTGTAATGTCGGGCGTCAGCATCGGTCAGAAGGCAGGTCTCGGACTCGGCCCCGCTATCGCAGGCTGGATTCTCGCTTTCGGCGGCTATGACGGACTTGCAGAAACTCAGACAGCAAGCGCAGTAGCATCAATCAACTTCACATTCACATTCTATGCAGCTATCTGCGGCGTTATTCTTCTTATTGTCAGCTTGCTTTTCGACGTTGACAAGCATACCGCTCAGATGCAGGCAGACCTTACAAAGAAACACTCTTTAAACTAAAGGCAAATTAAAATGTTAAAATTCGATACAGAAAAAGTCAGCGAAAATATCACACGATTCTATGCATTCGGAACAGAGCTTGTCTACCTCATTGAGGGAAGCGAAAAAAACGCTCTGATTGACACCGGAAGCGGATTCGGCAGCTTAAAAAAAGCCGTGGACGAGGTTCTTTCGGAGCACGGCAACAAAAATCCACTTGAAGTTTTTCTCTCGCACGGTCACATTGACCATGCGGGCGGAGCGGGAGAATTCACAAGAAACGGCATTCCCGTTTATATGAACCCCGATGACGAATACATCTATAACCGCCATATGTCGGAAGAGTTCCGCAGAGACGGGATTTCTATGGAGAATTTTGAGGGCCACGGCGAATATATCGAAGAAGAGGACTATATCCCCTCGGCTGATTTCTCCGATATAAAGCCGCTTACGAGTGGCGATGTCATAAATCTCGGAGATGTCAAAATCGAGGTATATTCATGCAAGGGTCATACCCTAGGCAGTGTGGTTTTCCTCATCCACAACACGGATAACAAAACCTATCTTTTCACGGGAGACGCATGCAACCTCTTCACCTTTGTTTTCGATACCTATTCAACGAGCATAGAAGAATACGAGGAGAGCCTAAAGGCACTCAAGCCGAAAATAGACGGAAAATATGACGAGGTTCTCATTTCTCACGGCGACGGCAAAGGCTATATCGGAATGATTGAGGATGTAATCGATGTCTGCGAGAAGATAAAATTGGGGCAAGTCGACGCTATACCGTTTGAATTCGGCGGAGCAAAGGGAAATATCGCATTTGCGCCAAACCCCGAAAATATGAAGGGCAACATTGTATTCAGCCCTCAACGAATCCTAAAAGAAAGCACTAAGATTTTCTAACCTTCACTTCTAAAAGCTTGCCGAGTTTTCTCGGTAAGCTTTTTTGCAATTTTCTCAAAAATAACTTGCATTTTTGATTTGAATATGCTATATATTATTTAAGTTTTACTGAAAGGAAAGGTGCATCCAAATGGGTTGGAGTTCAAGAGTTTCGTACCAAAAAGGAAACTGTTAATACCGCCCTCGGAGAAGTGTGCCCTTTTATACCTTTCAGCAAGGCGGAATTGGATTTTTATGCGTCCACAGCTTTGCTGTGGGCGTTTTTGTTTTGCCCAAAAGTATCTAAACTGTACACTTTTTCAGCTTGAAAATGAAATAATAATGAAGAATTTCTTGCAAAAACGAAAGGGTGTTCCTTATGAATACAACAAAAAACAAAAAATTCAATTTAAAAAAGCAAATAGGCTTAATTTACACCTCGGGATTTTTCTCGGGACTTCGAATTACGGATGCCGTCTGGGTGGCACTGCTTGTCGCACGGGGATTCTCTCTGTGGGAAATCGGCTTTGCCGAAAGCGTATTTCACATTGTCAGCCTTATGTGCGAGGTTCCCTCGGGAATGTTCGCCGATATGCTTGGCAGAAAGAAAACGCTTGTCCTCGGCGGCTTATTGATAACCATTTACAACATTCTTATGGCATTTGCTCCGAATATGCTCATAGTTTGTCTTGCCATGGGACTTAACGCACTTGCTTATACTATGTTCTCCGGCACAGACAGCGCCATGACCTACGACAGTCTTAAGCAGGAAAACAAAACGGACGATTATATAAAGATAAACGCCCGTTGCACTCAGATTAATTTAATTGCGAGTGCTCTCGGCTCACTTGCAAGCACACTTGTGAACATTTTGAAGTACACGGGATTCTATCTTCTCAGCGGTGCTTTCGAATGCACCTCTATGATTTCTCACGCTTTAATGACAGAGCCCGTAGTCACCGAAGCTCAGGCGGACAGGGAAAGCCGAAGCTTTTTAGATACTCTCAAGAAAGTTCCCATGCTCTTTGTTAATCTGTGCCGTGACAGCTTTTCTATATTAAAGTCTTGCCCATTTGCCGTAAAACTGATAATTTCAACGGCGATTGTTTCGATACCTACCTACCTCACAAAGATGTTTTTACAGGAAAGACTTATAGAACTCGGCTGGAGCAGTAAATTTCTCTTCGTACCGACGATTTTAAGCAGTGCGGCGGCAATTTTCGGAACATTACTGGCGGCTAAAGCTAAAATCAAGTCTGTAAGAAAGCTGTATTTCATCTGTGCGATTCTTGTCGGCGGCGGCACGGTGCTTGTCGGCACGGCTAACGCATGGATAAGCATATTGGGAATGATGCTCGTTCAAAGTGTTCTCGAAATCTGGTTCTTGGTGGAGAGTCAGAAGCTTAATGACGTCATACCCTCCGACCAAAGAGCAACTATAATCAGCGTTGACGGAATGTGTTACAGTCTTTTGATGATTCCCACAAGTCCGCTTGTCGGAAAAATCGGAGATATATTCGGCAATGCGGGCGCAGGGCTTACCGTACTCGGTGTTCTTGTTATGCTCAGCAGTTTCTGTGTTTTTACGAGAAGAAAAAATAATTAAGTTAAGTTTTCAACAAATCACAGCGAAAGGTTGAAAACCGAAGCGACTTTTCAAAATATAAATTGAGGTGAAATTATGAAAAAAATGAGCTTTGATGAAATAGTAAAACTTGAGAAGGCTTGCGGAAAAACGGTGGGCGTAGGTAACTTCTTCAAGTACAAGGGCATTTCGATTATCAAAGATTCCGAAGACAGATATATCCTGGTAGAAGAAATTTGGCTCGACGAAATTAACGTTACAACAAATATCGTTACGGTAGACAGACCAAAAAGTGAATAATACCGTGCAGAATTCAATCAGATAAAAAGCAAAGCGAGAAGTCATTTCGGCTTCTCGCTTTTTTGATTAGTGTTATTTTATTTATTCTCGAGATATGTTTCAATTCTGAATCTCGGTCTGCGCTTAACCTCGGAGTAAATCTTTCCGATATAAGTTCCGACAACACCGATACAGAAAAGCTGAATGCCGCCCAAAAGCCAAATTGAAGCAACAATTGCAGTCCAGCCTGCTACGGCTGCTCCGACAGCATGGGAAATAAGCGCATAGAGCAATCCGAAAATACTTAGTATTGAGATGATGATACCGAGATTTGAGATAAGCTTGAGCGGCTTAACGCTGAATGACGTGATACCGTCAACGGCAAAAGCAAGCATCTTCTTGAGCGGATACTTGGATTCGCCCGCAAATCTCTCGTGTCTGTCATAGTAAACATAGTCACTGCGATAGCCGATAAGCGGAACAATACCACGAAGGAACAGGTTTACCTCGCTGTACTCGGAAAGTCCCTCGAGTGCTCTCTTGCTCATAAGACGGTAGTCGGCATGGTTGAAGACAATATCAACTCCGAGTATCTTCATGAACTTATAGAAGCCCTCAGCTGTTGTCTTCTTGAAGAATGTGTCCGTGTCACGCTTGTTTCTTACACCGTAAACTACATCACAGCCGTCAAGATACTTAGCGACGAACTCATCAAGAACATCGGTATCGTCCTGAAGGTCGGCATCAAGGCTGATTGCGCAGTCACACTTCTCCATTGCAGTCATAAGTCCTGCAAGAAGAGCATTCTGGTGGCCTCTGTTGTGAGCAAGCTTAACGCCCTCTACAAGGCTGTTTGACTTATTGAAGCTGTCGATAATCTCCCATGTCTTGTCCTTAGAGCCGTCATCGACATAGAGAATTCTTGACTTATCGTCTGCAAGGCCTTTTTCCTTCATGGAGGTGAGCTTCTCTGTCAATCTCTTGGTTGTCTCGTGGAGAACAGCCTCCTCGTTGTAGCAAGGAATGACAAAATAGACGGTGGGATTTTTCTTTTCTGCTTTTACTGATTCACTCATTTTAAATCTCCTTTAAATTTCTTTATCTTTATTGATTTTATCTTTTTTATCGGTTTTACTCTCAGCCCTCGCGGTTCTCTCAACCTCGCTCACCGTTTCAAGTGCTGACTCAAACTCTGCCTCTTTTTTCAGTAACTCAAGCTCCTTGAGATATGCTTTCGGATTTTTGACATACATATATTTGTCATTCTTCCTTTTCTTGAAGCTTAGGTTATTTTCAAGGCAGTAATCGGAGAACTTGCCAAGCTTGAACACAGGCTTTCTCTCGGTTTTTGGCTTTTCCGCCTTAATCTCGTCGTCATGCTTTTTCTTCGCTCTTAAAAGCACGATATACAAAACAAGAATCAAAACAGAAGCCGCCGTACTGATTTCGCCTGCCGTAAGTCCCGGAGTTTTGTAGGTGAATTCGATTTTGACATCATCACCCTTTGGAATTCTGACCGCCATAAAGCCTACATTAGCATTGATTATCTCGGCAGAAACACCGTTCACAGTTGCACTCCAACCGCTTTCAGACGGCACGCTGAAGAAAATAATTCTTTCCTGAGTGCTTGAAATAGACGCTGTAAATCCCGTGCTCGTGTAGGTAAATGTATCGCAGGTTACGCTTGCCCTCTCCATGCAGTCGTTCTTGTATGCTTCTTGAGTAAACTCAACGGAATCAACATAAAGCGGCGAAAGAATGTCTTTTACCAAATCAACCTTATCATCGGGGACAACAAGTGCCTTTAGCATGACAAGCTCTCTCTCGCTTGTCGTCAGCTTCTGAGCCTGACTGTAGGTTATGTAGTAATCATAGCTGAAGCCCATGGGGATATAATACTCATTCTCCCATATATCAAAGCCGTTTGCCGTGCCGTAGAAAATCCAGCCGGGCATCTGAGCGTTCTCTTCGCTGTAATCACTCGAGAATTTCTCGTCATCCGACTCATCATCAAAGAGCCACCTGACGCTTGTTAAACCTCTTACGCCGTAGTGGGTTGTGTCAGGTCTTGAAGCAACGTCACGCTGAACTCCGATGAAATCATAGTAATCCATAATCGAGCCGGGTACGATTGAGTGGAAAGCCTGAATGGTCGGTATCTCCCAGAACATCCCGCTGTTATCGAGAGACTCGTAGAAATCCGATCTTACATTGTCGAGAGACTCAGTATCAAACGGCAAATCCTCGCCGCCGTTGAGTGCGTACGGAATAAGGTGATCGTAAGGGTCTGCGCTTTGCGACTTTCCAAGTCCAATGAAGAAAATCGAATAAACAACCACCGTGGCACTCAAAACAATATTTGCCGCTCTGACAAAAATCTTCTTGTTCTTTCGGCAGAACATAAAGAGGAACGCAACAAATGCTATACATATGAGCGAAACAGCCGCATAGCTCCAGAATCTCGTCGGATACTTCTCGAGTCCGAAAGTGACTGTCGAATTTCCGTCATCGTCCGTTCCGAAGGTCGGCATAAGACCGACTCCCACAACAATGAACATCGTGATGACAGCCGTCCATTTAATGGAACGCTTCCAGTTCACATTCTCGCTTTCAAGCGACATTCCCGTTGCAAGAGCCATCATAAGCGTGAGCATATAATACCATCTTGCATAGAAGCTGCCGTTGAAAAGCTGAAAGCTTGAATTAAAAACAGGAATGAGTGCCGCCGCAAAGCAACAATAAATAATTCTCTTGAGCCAATGTCTGCGCCTTAACTGCAGCCAGCCTATCACACCCGTCATACCGAAAAGCGGAAGCCATGCTCCAAGCGACGCCCACTTAGATTCACTGTCAGGAGTAAAGTTGGGTCTTGCGGGCAAATCAGGCATGAAGAAGAAGCACTCTATTATGTGCAGATATCTCTGAACATTGTTGTACAAAAGAGCGTTATATCCGCTTATCGGATTGGATACTCTCGAATTTTGCATAACCGCAAGAACAGAGGGGAACAGAAGAATGCCCGCCATTCCGACTCCTATGACTGCCTCTAAAACAGCAAGGAAAAATTCCTTTATACTTACCTTCCAGCTGCCCGTGATAAGTCTTATGAAGAAATAGAGCAGAGCGAAGGTCACCATTCCGCAGAAGAAATAGTAATTTATTATACAGCATGCCGCAACTGCCAGAGCGAACAAGCCTCTTCTTTTATTTAAGACGAATTCGTCCATCGCCGTCAGCAGTAGCGGGAAAAACACTATCGCCTCATGGAAGTGATTAAAGAAGATGTTGTAAATCGAGAAGCCCGAAAAAGCATACATGACCGCCGTCATGAGCGCAATGGTATCGGTCTTTATGTAACGTCTTACATAAATATAGCCCGTCATTGTGGCGCACGCAAACTTTAAAATCAGCAGTGGCCCCATAAGATACTGAAGCCATTCGCTTGGGAAAGGAATGGTCAGCCAGAAAAACGGCGAGCCCAAAAGATAGAAGCTGTAGGAGCCGATAAAGTTGGCGCCGAGATCCGTTAGGTGGCTCCACCCCATATTACCGCTCACAACAGCATCGTGAGCAAGTCGGTAGAAGGTGACCTGTTGAACATTGAAATCGCCATAAAATAAGAATCTTCCCCCGTCACGTATAATGAACGGTATGAAGATGATGAACGAGAGAGCAAGACCTGTGAAAAAAGCTCTGAGCACGCCGTTAGTCCTCAGCCGCTTTTTTGTTCCCGGTATTTCTCCCGACAATTTGTTTGACGGCATAAAATAGAAATCCTCCGTTTTCAATTAATCTAAGTCTGTACCTTTAGACTTAATATTACATCTCTTTTTCATAACCCTTATTTGCTTATCTGTCTTGAAAACGACAAGACATACGCATTTAGATTGTACCATTTTAATCCTGATTTATCAACCGATATAACACTAAATATTAGGCTGCAACCCTATTTTTACGGGTGATTTAAGCTTTGTCGGCTGTGAGTCTCACAAGAAATTTCCGACTTTCACAATATATGTTGCATTTGAAACTAAAAGGGTATATACTTCACTTTGGAACTCAATATGTCAGGACGGAGGTAATCAATACGAATATTTTAGCAAAAAAAGACGCCGATATGACCGAAGGCGTCATTTGGAAACATCTTGTCGCCTTTGCCGTACCTATGGCAATAGGACTGCTTTTTCAGCAGCTTTACAATACGGTCGATACAATAGTAGTCGGACGATGCGTCTCGAGCGAAGCTCTTGCCGCCGTAGGCAGCACAACACCTATCATAAATATGCTTGTCGGACTTTGCACGGGACTTTCCACGGGTGCGTCCGTCATAATTTCCCAGTATTACGGAGCGCATGAAAACGAAAGACTTTCCAAGGCGGTCAATACCACTATCGCTTTCACGGGCATTTTGTGCGTCATAGCTACGGTAGTCGGAATTTTAATCACCGACCCTATGCTCAAATTCATGGATACTCCAAGTGAGGTTTTTCCCGAATCTCATAAATATCTCACAATTTATTTCGGCGGAATAACGGGACTCATTCTCTACAATATGGGTGGCTCCATTCTGCGTGCCGTCGGCGACTCCACCAGACCGACATATTACCTTATTCTCTCAGCACTTCTCAACATCGTGCTCGACCTTGTTTTCGTCATCGTATTCAAGTGGGGCGTAATGGGTGTTGCTGTCGCAACCGATATTTCTCAGCTTATTTCGGGTGTGCTTATTCTCGTTTCTCTCACAAGAACCTCGGGAACATACGCCATTAAGTGGAAACAGATGGGAATTGATTTCAGTATTCTCAAGCAAATTTTCACCGTCGGTATGCCGGCCGGTATTCAGCAGGCGGTCACATCTTTCTCGAATGTCTATGTACAGTCCTACATAAACTTTTTCGGTGCTTCGGCTATGGCTGGCTGGGCGGCTTACAACAAGCTTGATGTTATCATCCTCGTTCCCGTTCAGGCAATCGCTCTCGCCTCCACCACCTTTGTCGGTCAAAACTACGGTGCTCAAAAATTCAAGAGACTTCGAAATGGCGTAAAATGGGCACTTGTTGCTTCAATCATAATCACAACAGCCGTTGCAATCGGAGTAATAATTTTTAGAGATACTCTCTTGCTTATGTTCACGACAGACAGCGAAGTTTTAAGCTTTGCGTCCACATTCATTCGCTGGGTTTCCCCTTTCTATGCAA
>CAVBOS010000058.1:0-10728 GCA_963597005.1 Lachnospiraceae bacterium | reverse complement strand
GTACAGCCTTAAATTCGCTTATATTCACGCCGTAGCTGCCCAAAAACAAACTGTAAGAGTCGATTTCACCATCCATAATCAGCTTTGCAGCCTTGTAAAATTCGCAAAATCCCTCTTCTCCGTACTCCTGAACCATACCGTTAAAAAGCAAGGTTAAATCCGGATCGTCAATTATCATTATCTCGAGCATTCTGCTCTGCTTGTATACCTTAGTTGTGTATTTCACTTTCTTCTGCCTCTATTTTCTCCAATAAATCCTTTGGCATGTATCTTGGGCCTCTCACATTTTTGATGCCGTAAGCCAAAAGCACATCTTTGTTTAAATAATCCTTGCCGTAGCTTTTTATAAGCTTGATTTTCATTGCCTTTTTATCGGATTTCGGCTCCCAATATCTCGGCAAATCTACTTCAAGCACCTCGCATTTGAACATTATCGCACGGTACGGCACTCCGACATACATATAAACAGTATCGCCGACAGCCATTTTCGAGCTCTGCGTCCAGTCGTGAATATCATTTTCTTCAAATCCCTTCACAATGTCATAAAGCTTGGGGTTTGAGGGAATAATCCAGTTTTTCGGTCTTCCCGAAATTCTGACGCATGAGCTTTGAGTCAACTCGAAGCTTAAATCAATCAGTCCGAAAATCTCTTCCTCGTCAACCGTTCCGTCAAGCAAAATACTCAA
Organism: Lachnospiraceae bacterium; assembly: GCA_963597005.1. GTDB lineage: Bacteria > Bacillota > Clostridia > Oscillospirales > Acutalibacteraceae > SIG603. Next base: position 10,042 of record CAVBOS010000058.1, on the reverse strand, counting down.
CCAGTGTTCCTTGTTCATGTGATAAGCCTGATAGTAGCCCGCACTCATTCTTAGTGAGCCTATCATCAGAGGGTCGCACTTTACGGTTAAGATTAGCACTTCTTCCTTTGGTAGATTAACCGACAGCTTTTTGCCGCTTACACGCATAATAAGACCGTACCACTTTCCCTTAGTCCCGTCATGCCTCAAAATTGCCGTACTCGGACTGTCGCTGAAAAGATACTGCGGTTCTGTGTTGTATTTACTTAATATGTAATCGTAAATTATTTCTCTTGCGTTATGCTCGTTAAGCCTACTCATACCATCACCTGCCACGATTGATATTCTAACATTCCGAAAGCTCTTTTACAAGAGAAAAGCTCCGCCTTATCGGCAGAGCAAGTTTAGTTTTATTCAGAAAGCAAGCCCCGACTAAACGGAGCTTGAAAGTTTCACATTTTTTCCATCTTTTTCTTTGCCCAATGCTTCACTGCATTGCAAAATGCCGCCGTAACTCCGGCAACAGATCCGCTCACAAGGATACAACCGACTGCTTCCATAATTTTCACCGCATATCCTTTCTGTTTCTTAATGTAGTTTGGTTAGTTGTTACTAACCAAACTAATTATATCAACTTTCTTTAACTTTGTAAATAGTACAATCAAAAATAAAAAAGATATGCACCGCTTTTTGATGCATATCTTTTTAGAGTTTCTTTAAATTTTAAGCAGTCACAGCTTTGACCGACTCGCTTTTTTCAGACTCGCTCTTAAGCTTAATCGTCTTCCACTTACCCGAACGGTATCTGATAAAGATAAGCAAAGATCTCAAAAGCTGATCCGTTGCAAGGGCTACCCATGCGCCGAAGATTCCGAAGCCCATGTGAACCAGAATAAGCGCAAGTGTCGGACGCAGGAACATAGTTGTAATGGTGATGATGACGGCAGTTGCCTTTGTGTCGCCCGCACCTCGAAGTCCGCCGGCTAAGATAAACTGAGAAGCCTGGAACGGCTGAACAAACGCAACGAAGAACATGATGTCCGCTCCCATTTTAACAACTTCCTCTTGGCTGTTGTAAAGTCCGACTATATCTCCGCCGAAAACAGCAAACAAAACCGTCAGGAGAAGTCCCACGCCTATGCCGAGACGCTGACATCTCGAAGCATACGCCTGAGCCATGTCGGGGCGTTTCTTTCCGAGTGACTGGCCGACAAGCGTTGTCGAGGAAACAGCAAAAGCCTGACCAGTCATAAACGAAAGAGCCTGAATATTCATGCACACCTGATGCGTCGCAAAAGCTACCGTGCCAAGTGAAGCGACTGTCACTGAGAACACTATCATGCCTATTCTCATTAGAAGTTGCTCTATCATGGAGGGAATTCCTATGTTCATTAGGTCTGACATGGTTTTTTTATCGAGGCGGAAACCAAGCTTAAATTCAAGCTTGAGGAATCCGTTTCCACGCAGAATAATGCTCAGTGCGATGATGAATGCGACAAGCTGACCGAGAACTGTTGCGAGTGATGCGCCCGCAACGCCCATAGCCGGAGCACCGAGATTTCCGTAAATAAGAACCCAGTTCAGGAAAACATTCACAAGGTTTGCTATAAGATTATAGAACATGCTCGAACGGGAATCGCCGACACCACGAAGCGATGCGGTTATCGTGCTCGTCAGTGCCATGGTCAAAAATCCCGCAAGCTGAATCTGCAAATACTGCGTTGCCCATTCGGTAACAATTTCCTCAGTCGAACCCATTAGAATTACAAGCGGCCTTGAAAAAATGATGCCGACAGCGGATAAAATTATGGTTACACAAAAGGTAAACAGCAAGCCCTGACGGACAACCTTGTTTGCTTCCTCTCGGTTACCCATACCCTTGTGCCTTGCGACAAGCGCAGTAACGCCTACATTCATTGCGATAAATGCAGTCATAAGGAGAAATTTCGGCTGATTGGTAATTCCTACCGCCGTCAATGCCTGAGTTCCGTACTCGGGATGGGCCTTGCCTCCGATTGAACCAACCATCATAAGGTCTACCATTGAGGCAAGCTGCGTCAAAATAAGCTCGATAAAGCTCGGCCATGCAATCTTGACGACATCCTTGAAAAGCTCCTTGTTATGCACGCCCTCCGGAAGCTTGTTGTCTACCCTCAAGCTGCCGCCGAGTTCTCCCGTGCCCTCCTCAAGCCTGTCAAGGGTAATTCGAAGTCGTGATGCTTTCTCTTTTTCCACGGTTTTTACCCTCTCAATCTAATTTAGTATCACTTGCAATCATTGTACACCCTATTAGTTTTAATTGCAACATTTCGAAGCAATATAATAAGAATTTTGTCGAATTTTACTATGCTTTAGTACAAAACATTTGGTATATTTGCACTAAGCTATGAGCAAACTTATAGTATTTTGAAATCAGATGTTAATAAACTAAAGCAAAATAATAAGTGTAAATCATTTTCTCTTGTTAAAATTCGTGGAGAAGTAATTTATTCTGCGAAAATCAATTTAAAAATAAAAGTGGGTTTTCAGACAAAAAAGAAAAGCGTTGAAAACAGCTTTAAACAGCCATTTTTCAACGCTTTTTGTATGGTGCGGGTGACAGGACTTGAACCTGCACGGGGGTACCACCAGAACCTAAATCTGGCGTGTCTGCCAATTCCACCACACCCGCAGTTACTTGATTATTATATCACAAATAAAAAAGTAATGCAAGTGTTTTTTAATTTAACTTTAAAAGATACATAAGAATCGAGAGCGGATCCTGTGATGCGGTGATTACCGTTCTGGCTTTCAGCGGCTCATCGGTAATTATGCTGTCCACTCCGAGTGCTATCATTTTCTCCATGGAATCGGTGTCGTTCACCGTCCATGCATTCACGGGCTTACCTACCTTGTGGCAATTTGAGAGTGATTTTTTAGTGACATAATTTATATCGAGGCTGAAGAAATCAGCATAATCAAGGTCATAGTATTTTCCGATTGAAACCGACAAAATATATCCGCAAGGTATTTCAGGCATAACCGCTTTCATATCCTTCAGTGCCTCTTTCTTAGATGAGGTTATAACACAGTCATTCTCGAGTCCGTATTTCGTTATTATGTCGGCAACGGATTTTGCGAGGTTTTGCGTATGACGGTTATATTTAAGCTCGATATTAAACTTGATTTTTCCGCCGACCGCATCAAAAACCTCTGAAAGCGTAGGTATCTCTACATTCTCATATCCGTCAAAATAGTATGCGGCGTCAAGCTGTTTTATTTCATCAAGCGTCATATTCCACACAAATTCGCTTCGTCCCGTAACTCGCTTGGTGTTCACATCGTGCGTCACAACCACGGCACCGTCAGAAGTTTCCTGAACATCAAGCTCAATGTAATCCGCTTGCATTTCAACGGCTTTTTCAAATGCGGGAATTGTGTTCTCGGGCGCATCTTTAGAAGCTCCCCTATGCGCCATAACGAGAGTATTATCCCCCATAAAGCCTGCTATATCAGCCCGTGCATTCATGAACGAATAGCCAAAAACTCCGCAAAGACAAAGTATGAGCGAAACTATCGCAATGCGTGTATTCCTTTTTGCATTGTTGGCAAAGCGTGGTTCAAATGCACGCGGAAATACCATATTCTTTTCTTTAATGAGTTTGAAATAGTATGCGCAAAGGACAGAATAAACGCAGACGACTATCATGCTAGGCACGATAAAATCAAGTATATTTTTTACAGAAGTATTTATCGTGAGCAAAAGTGCGTACAGCTTGGTATTATGCGAAAAGAGAAAAATTATTATCGACAAAACAATATACACAAGTTCCTTCAAAAAGAGAATCACAAGTGAATATATAACCGAATTGACTCCACACACAAGAAGCATTTTTCGCTTACTGCCCTTTAATAATTTCTTTGCTCCCTTGAACGCTCCACGTGCGCTGCTGTCATAAAGGCAATATTCAAAAAAGACAAATGAATAAAGCAAAATAAAAAGTGCCGCTATTGCAAGAACTATCACTGCAAGCATAATGAGTTTATCATTTGACAGCACTCGGCTTACGATAAAATTGCCCGTCGGATAGCCTGAGATAAGACTTGAAATAATCGCAGAATTTGAGGCGGGAATCAGAATGATAAAGAACGGAACAAATATTAGGTTTTTCACTCTGAAAACTCGCTTGGAATCGCCCAAGGATGTTTTTATCATTCTCCCGAATGATATCGCTTTGTCGTTTTCAGCCTGAGTGTAACAAAGCGTAACAAAAGAAATCTCAATTATTGTGAACGCTCCGAGCACGACAACAAGTAAGAGAAAGGTCACAATTACAAGCGGTGAAAATATTACGCCCAGTAAATTTTCCGTTGATATTATCTTAAATCCAGAAACAAAGCTTACTTTGGTAATCAGCCAAATCACAAGCGGAAGCACAACAAAGGAAGCGGCAAGCTTATAGATGAGCTCAAAAGCCAGCAGCGTTCCCTTGCTTTTATTAATGAGAGAAAACGACGACCTTAAATTGTCCTTAATTTCTCTTATCAATGCTTATTCCTCCGGACAGATATAATCGAGAACATAAACTTCCTTGCCGTTTTCGGTATAAACTCTCGGCACTCTCGCTCCGATTCCGCAAACAACCTCATAATTAATTGTATCGGCATATTTAGCAAGATTATCGGCAGTAATTTCTTCGTTCCCGTCCTTACCGATAAGCGTGACAACCTCACCGATTCCGACATCGTCCATATCTCCCAAATCAATCATAAGCTGATCCATGCAGACTCTTCCGATAATCGGACATTTCACTCCTCGAACAATTACGGACGAAGCGTTGAATTTTCTCAAAAATCCGTCAGCGTAGCCGATTGCAACTGTAGCTACACGGATTTTCTTATCTGATGTATAGGTTCTTCCGTAGCTTACATCAGTGTTTGCGGGAATGCTCTTCACGTGGGAAATCACGGATTTGAGCGAAAGTGCGGGAATTAAATCAAGCGGATTTTTCACCTTATCGGAAGGCTCAAGACCGTAAAGAATTATTCCTGCTCTTACCATATCAAGGTGAGTGTCGACATAATCCTCGATAGCCGCAGAGTTAGCGCAGTGGTGATATTTGAATGTGATACCGTTATATTCGAGGTCATCAATAATATCGCAAAAGCTGTTAAACTGAGCCTTCGAGTAAGCCTCGCCGTCCTCGCCCTCATCAGAAACCGCAAAATGAGTGAAAATTCCCTCTGCCTCAAGACCGGGAAGATGAACAGCCTCATCTATCTCATCGGCAACGGCATAATCTCTCTCAATATTCTGACAGAAAAAGCCGAGTCTTGACATTCCCGTGTCGATTTTTACATGAACCTTAACCGTGACACCGTCTTTTTGAGCGGCTTTAGAAAGCTCACGTGCATAGTCGAGTGAATAGAGGCACTGAGAAATATTCTGCTCTGCAAGCTCTTTGGCGGCAGAAGCGGGAGTATAGCCTAAAATGAGTATCGGAAGAGTGACATCTGCTCTTCTTAACTGAATTGCCTCTTCTATATTTGAAACGGCTAGAAAATCAGCTCCAAGAGACTGATATTTCTTTGCAAGCATAACAGCGCCGTGACCGTAAGCGTCAGCTTTGATAACACAGCATACCCTTGTGCCCGCAGCCTTTTTTACCGAATTAAAATTATGAGCAACGGCATCAAGATTTACCTCTGCCCACGTTCTCATATGTTGAATATTCATGGTCTTTCCTAAAAAGCCGAGCCTCCGCTTTTTGGGAGGCTCGCTCTGTTAAAATTTATCTTATTAAAATTACTTGAAGTACTTTACTCCGCTCTCAAAAATGAGCTGATCCTTAGCACCGGGTACATTCTTGTAGAGGTTTGCACCCTTTCTTTCGGAGTGACCCATCTTACCGAGAACACGTCCGTCCGGGCTTGTGATACCCTCGATAGCGCATACGGAGCCGTTCGGGTTCCATGTTACATCACCTGACGGATTGCCGTTCGGATCGACATACTGGAATGCAATCTGATTATTATCGATAAGCTTCTTGAGTGCCTCAGGCTGAGCAACAAATCTGCCCTCACCGTGAGATACAGGCACACTGAATACATCGCCTGCGTTAACACCTGAAAGCCACGGGCTCTTTGTGCTTGTAACTCTTGTGTAAACCATTCTCGAAACGTGTCTGCCGAGAGTGTTGAATGTAAGAGTCGGATCCTCAGGCTTCGGAGTTGTGATCTTTCCGTAAGGAACAAGACCGAGCTTAATAAGTGCCTGGAAGCCGTTGCAGATACCGAGCATGAGACCGTCTCTCTTCTCGAGGAGCTCGGAAACAGCGTCTGCAATCTGCGGGTTACGGAATGTTGTAGCGATGAACTTACCGGATCCCTCGGGCTCGTCACCACCGGAGAAGCCGCCCGGAATCATAATAATCTGGGACTCTCTGATAGCCTTCTCCATAGCGTCGATTGTCTCTTCGATAGCCTTGGAAGAAAGGTTCTTGACAACGAGGATATTAGCCTCAGCTCCTGCCTTCTCGAATGCTCTTGCGGAGTCAATCTCGCAGTTTGTACCGGGGAATGCAGGGATGAATACCTTAGGCTTTGCTGTCTTGATGACAGGTGAACCGACATACTTGGAGTTATCGAGCTTGACATCAGCCTCAACAGCGACTGTCTCTGCCTTGTTCGGGAAAATCTTCTCGAGAGTGTTCATATAAGCCTGAACAGCTGTCTCGAGCTCAATCTTTTCTCCGTCAACTGTGAAGTAATCGTTATCTGTAACAGTAGCGACAACCTTTGCGCCGTCAAACTCTGTGAGAAGTGCGTCATTTCCTTCAGCGACAATCCAAGCGGACTTCGGAGCGAACATTTCCTTGTCGGAAAGCTTCTCAAAGTCAAGAGCAAGCTTGTTGCCGAATACCATTCTTGATGCGGCAGCGGCAATACCACCCTCTCTTACAACGGTAGCGGCTGTGATGTTGCCGTTCTCGATGTTAGAAAGAACCTTGCCAAAATATGTCTTAACCTTCTCCCAATCTGGAAGTCTTGTTTCCTCACACTCAGGGAGCGGAAGAACATAGAGCTTTGCGCCTACCTTGGAAGCGGCAGCTGTGAGAGTTTTGCTTGCCTTTGTCATAGCAACGGCAAAGGATACAAGCGTCGGAGGAACATCGAGATCCTCGAATGAACCTGACATAGAGTCCTTACCGCCGATTGACGGAAGACCTAAGTTAATCTGAGCTGTGAGTGAACCGAGAAGTGCTGCGGCAGGCTTGCCCCAACGCTTCGGATCCTCGTGAAGTCTCTCAAAGTACTCCTGGAATGTAAGTCTTGCCTTCATTGGGTCTGCACCTGTGACAGCAAGCTTTGCAAGAGACTCTGTGACCGCATAAGCAGCACCGTGGAACGGGCTGAAGCGTGAGATACCGGGGATATAGCCGTAAGCCATAGCTGTTGCATCGTCTGTCTCGCCCTTAAGAAGCGGAATTTTAGCAACCATTGCATCCTCTGGAGTGAGCTGATACTTACCTGCAAACGGCATGTTTACTGTAGCCGCACCGATGGAAGCGTCGAATCTCTCGGAAAGACCCTTCTGTGAGCAGACATTGAGTCTTGAAAGGTTCTTAACGAATGCCTCTGCCTGAGAAAGTCCCTCAAGCTCACCGGGGATAAGCTCTCTGTAATCGTCCTCTGCCTTAGGTGCTGTGATGTAAGCGTCTGCATTCTGTGTGACGCCGTTTGTATCAAGGAATGCACGGGAAAGATTAACGATAATGTCGCCTCTCCAGTCCATGACAAGTCTTGCGTCGTCTGTGACAACAGCAACTACAGTAGCGTCAAGGTTCTCCTTGTGAGACTCTGCGATAAACTTATCTACATCCTCTGGAGCGACAACAACAGCCATTCTCTCCTGAGACTCGGAGATAGCAAGCTCAGTGCCGTCAAGTCCCTCGTACTTCTTCGGAACCTTGTTAAGGTCAACCTTAAGTCCGGGAGCAAGCTCGCCGATTGCAACGCAAACACCGCCTGCACCGAAGTCGTTACATCTCTTTATAAGTGTGGAAACCTCAGGGTTTCTGAATAATCTCTGAATTTTTCTCTCTGTTGGAGGATTACCCTTCTGAACCTCAGCACCGCAAACCTCGATAGACTCGAGTGTGTGTGCCTTTGAAGAACCTGTTGCACCGCCGCAGCCGTCACGGCCCGTAGCACCACCGAGAAGAATGATAACGTCGCCTGCCTCAGGCTCCATTCTTACAACATTTGACTTAGGAGAAGCACCGATAACAGCACCGATCTCCATTCTCTTTGCGACATAGCCGGCATCATAAAGCTCTGTTACCTGACCTGTTGCAAGACCAATCTGGTTACCATAAGAGGAATAACCCGCAGCGGCACCTGTTGTAATCTTTCTTGTGGGAAGCTTGCCCTTAAGAGTATCCTTGAAGTGAACAGTCGGATCGCCTGAACCTGTTACACGCATTGCCTGATAAACATAAGCTCTGCCCGAGAGCGGATCTCTGATTGCACCGCCAAGGCATGTTGCGGCACCACCGAACGGCTCAATCTCTGTCGGGTGGTTATGTGTCTCGTTCTTGAACTGAATGAGCCAAGTCTCCTCTTTGCCGTCAATAACAACGGGAGCTTCAATGGAGCAAGCGTTGATTTCCTCTGACTCGTCAAGGTCGTCAAGAAGACCTATGCTCTTTACATACTTAGCACCGATTGTGCCCATATCCATAAGGCAAACTTCTTTTTTCTTATTGACATAAAGCTTTGCTCTTACGTCCATGTATTCCTGAAGTGCCTTGTTAATAGCTTCGCTTAAGCCGCCCTCCTCGACTTCAATCTTGTTAAGTCTTGTAGAGAAAGTAGTATGACGGCAGTGGTCAGACCAATATGTATCGATAACCTTAAGCTCGGTTAAAGTCGGCTCTCTCTTCTCCTCGTCACGGAAATAATCTCTGACGAACTTGAGGTCGGAAAGAGTCATAGCAAAGCCCATGCTGTCGAAATACTCTTTCATTTCCTCATCATTCCAAGAGATGAAGCCCTCGATTCTAGCTACATTTGCAGGAACCTCAGATTTCATATCGAGGGACTCAGGCTTTGAAAGAGAAGCAAGTCTTGACTCAACGGGGTTAATCATATAGGACTTAATTTTGTCCATTTCCTCATCGGAAACATCACCCTTAACCAAAATGACCTTTGCTGTTGCAACTGTCGGACGCTCGCCCTGAGTCAAAAGCTGAACGCACTGTGCGGCAGAGTCTGCTCTCTGGTCATACTGACCCGGGAGATACTCTGTTGCAAATATCTTATACTCCGATGAAGGAGTGAAGTCCTCATCATAAACGTTATCAACGTTAGGCTCTGAAAAAATAGTATAGGAGGCTGTCTTAAATTCCTCGTCGGAAAGTCCCTCAACATCATATCTGTTGAGGATTCGAAGTTCCTCCAAGCCCTTGATACCGAGGTTAGATACAATATCAGCCTTTGTGTGCTGAGCTTCGATATCATAGCCCTTTTTCTTCTCAACGAAAATTCTTGTTACCATGAAAAATTTTCCTTTCTTCATCAGAAATCCGTAATTTTACAAAATTAAATATCGTCAACCGACAATATCACATTTATTTTTTATTTTAGCACAGTCACGCTTATTAATAAACCTTTGTCCGCATAATATTTTTTTCAAATTCGACCGTTATTTTTGTGAAAATAGATATATGCAAAACGCAAAGCACAAGAAATATCGTGCTGAAATACCTTAAGCTGTGAATTCTCCTTATCTATATTTTACTTCTTCGTGCCGCAAAAGAAAAAGCACAGCCGAAAAAGCTGTGCTTAAAAGTTTCATTCTGTTCTTAATTTATCGAAAAAGCTTCTTATCAGCTCTCTGCACTCGTCCTCCATGAAACAGCGGAAGATTTTCGGTCTGAACGCCCTTTTCAGCTTCATCAGGTCAACTGCCGTGCCGCAAGCACCCATCGTCTCGTCCTCGAGACCGAAAACAACTCTCTCGATTCTCGAGTTGATGATTGCTCCCGCACACATCGGACACGGCTCCAAAGTGACATAAAGC
>CAVBOS010000057.1:0-10748 GCA_963597005.1 Lachnospiraceae bacterium | reverse complement strand
GGACTATATCTAACCAGAATCAATGTGGTATTGTCCATGCCTCGGGGCTGATTCCGAATAACCGCCTCCGCCAGCTGGGAAGCATAGGTTTCATAACCCCCTGAAAGATTTTCAAGACATTGTGCCAGATTTTCCTCCAGGCACTGCCTGTAAAAACCATCGCTGCAAAGAACTATCTGGTCTTCTGCTTCCAGCTCCAATCCTTCCATAGACACGTCCATATATTTCAGGCCGTTCATTCCAATATAGCTGACCAGAGCTCCCCCCCTGGAAAGCTCCGATTCATATTGTTCCGGCGTAATCGTCCCCGCCTGCTTTCTTTTATCCAGCAGCATTTTGTAATTATGGGGTGTAGTCAGACACCGCGCCTGCCCGTCTCGCACCAGATAAATTTTGCTGTCTCCCACTGAAATCCAGTACATCCGGTTCTCTTTTATCCAGATAGCGGTAAGGGTTGTTCCGGCCCCCATAGGCACACCTTCTGCATCCGCAATACCGGCCACAGCCACATCTATTTCCGAAGCAGTCCGCACAAAAAAGTCCGTCGGTTGCTCTTTTTCGCTTTTTCCAAATGCCTCAACAATCCCCGCACAGGCTGTATAACTGGCCAGCTCACCACCGCCAAGACCACCCATTCCATCACAAACCACCGCCAGAAAGCCTTTATCCGGCATACTGGTATAGCACAGACTGTCCTGCTGATTTCTCCTGCTGCCAATCAGACTGGCTGCTGAAACCTGCAGTTCTTTCGGCTGATATTGTACCTGTCCGAGGCATAAATTTTCTGTCACCATCTCCCCGTCAGATCCTGAAATGGATGCAGCCGGATTTTCAACATTCGCTGTATCCGAATTTTTCCCGGCTTCATCTTCTGACCGCTGCTGCAGCTTCTTTCTGCCAAATAATTTCACTCCACCACCTCCGGTCTTTTCTTCCTACTACAAGTATAAACAAATTATGACTTGAAACAACCTGTGACAAAATATGTGCTGATTATTTTCTGCTTTTTGTCACAGATTTCTTCCACAGAATATGCTAATATAATTTTATAAAATATGCCTTTCATGAAAAAGGAGACACAATTTTATGTCAAAATTCAGTATTTTTCTTAAAATTTTTTTAGAGGAAAGCGGAGAATCCATTTCATTTATCACCCGAAGCATCGAGGCTGAACTGATTGAATTCTATCAGGGATTTTTCCGCAATTTGCTGGAATGCTGCGACCCATTGGTACGCTGCAATTCCAATATTCTGGAAGTCCTTCAGGAATACATAAGCAACACATCACCGGATTCCCTGCAGATAATGATGCCGCAGCCCTACACAAGCAGTTATATTACACCTAAAGTCATCCGCAAGTACATGCACAACGGTGCCATACCTTATAAAGAAATGTATAATCTTGTCGAACATCATTTTTCCGTACTTCGACAAATCAGCGACACCTACCAGCCTTCAGTTGCCGGACTATCTCGCTATCTATGTTCATCCGAAAACAGGACTGCATATTTACACCACAAATGCCTTTGTCTACAGCGCCTACTGCTACAATATTCACATTGCCTAAAAATCTATCTGCAGCATTTTTATGACTTTATGCAGTCACCGGAGGGAACCAATCTGGTTTATTCCAAAGACGATACCCTGCAACTGCTGGCACAGCATATTGCGGAAATGGAGGTATAGCACATGAAGGACTCCCAATCCCGCCGTTATACAGTCACAGCACTGGTTTTGCTCCTGATTGAAGCAGCCGTTCTGTGCCTTCCGGTTTTCGACGGCAGTACAACCCTGCAGCTGCTCAGGGGCATCTGGCAGCACGGCAGCACATTTCAGCATGCTGCCGTTCCTCTGCTTCTTCTGATATGCCCGGTTGTCAGTCTGTTTTTACTTTTAAAAATGCAGAAAGCGGACACACACTCTCTGCCTGATAAGTCCGTTGAAAATATTTTGTCCGACAACGAGAAAGTCCTTACTGACTGCGGTACACTGTTCTTTATGTCCGGCCCTCTGAAAAATCAGAGCTTTCCTCTTCCGGCTTACACCAATATTTTCCTCGGCAGAAGCAGTCAACAGTGTGAGATCGTCGTCAACACCGCTGACATCAGCAGAAAGCACCTCTGCATCTGCTATCATGCCTCCCGGCATACTTTTGTCATTACAGATTACTCTGCCAACGGCACTTATACCACGGATGGCGAACGGCTCATTGCCAATACCAGTATTGAAATACCGGACGGAAGTGTCTTTTATATCGGAAATAAACAGACTTCTTTCAGACTTATCGCATAAAAAATAACAACAGCCGGAATATATTGAACTGTATGAGCCAATATATTCCGGCTGCTTTATTTTTCATGAACAAATTGAGCATCAACCAGTCACTGCAGTACATCCTCATATTCACGTGCTCTTGTCCCTCCTTTGACAACCTTATAAAGGATTTTTTTGTTTTCACTTGCCAACATCAGATTTTGTAAAATTCGTTCAACACCCTTGGTCGTTTCAAAAATTGCTTATATGCTTCATTTTCATCTAAGCTAAAATATAAAATATACTATAATCATTTATATCACGATAGAAATTGCAGAAAAATATGTTGTTTTAAAATCGTAATATAAAAAGAGTTACAATTTTAAAATTAGTGATTATATGAAGAATTATTTAGAAAAAGTATTACGCCAAAACATTATTATAAATGATACTGTCTGTTCCTTTGTTCTTACGCAAGGGATAAGATAATCACCCTGCTGTTCGTATTGCACATTCATAATTAACCCTCCTGATAAATTATTTTGGATTTCTTTTTCTTTGCTCCGATAAACCCCACAAGCACATCATCGACTGCATCGGTATATCTGCCCTGTGTGATTAAATCATTCCTTAGGTCATTTAATGACTTGATGATTAAGCTGTATTCGTTATCGGTCAGTGCAAGGAGGTATTTGATGTTTCTCATCGTGAATCCCTCCTTGACTATATTCTACTCGGCTGGTTTTAAAATTGCGAATGTGCGGATTTTGAGAACGGAAAAAGGCTCTGACCTTTTACAGTCAAAGCCTTATTCAGCAATTGCAATGCCTTAGTTTTATTAAGTTTTGTCATACTGCCTTATAAAACCTCGGCTTTTTCTTACTCTTCTGATTTCTTCTTCCAACGCTTGGAATTGGTATCCGTTCTGTTGTCAATCCACGGCTCATCTTCTTCAATGAACCAGTCTCTGCCGATTTTCTGAGCAGTTTTAAAAGAACCTCTTGCTGCTCTCTGACGGGCTGTGCAATGGTTTTTGCCGAGTCTTTCACAATATTCTTTTAATGTTATAAGCATATTTAACTCCCTTTATTATATTCCAAATGATATTTTAAGTTTTCCACTATCAAACTTATCTTTGCCAATTTGCGACTTCAACTTTTCTATCTCTTCGTTAAGTTCATCGTTTGAATTCACGATAGAGCGATACACAGTTGCACCATCTTTGTATTTAATCTTGATTTTCATTTTTTCTCCTTTACGATTTTTCCTAAGCACAACTATCAATTTGATTAAATCAATACCCGCACTGATAAATAAAGCTGTGGCAATCCATGATAAAATTCTCATTTCATTGTTGACTAATGTTCGTAATTAAGGGTATTGGGTCTCTTTCCTTTACCCTTATATACATTAGCTTTCCCCTTTCTGCTTTTATATTACACTACCTTTAAGTTTAATATCAATAGTTTTTTGTTGTTTTTTGTGATTTTCCCAAAATTCTTTCAATAAAACCAAGGGCAATGTCTATGGCTGACACTGCCCTTTCTTTCGTACGACTTAGATTTTAAATATATACTTGTTATTCAATCTGCCCACTCCATGATACAAATTTATCGGCATAACTATCTAAAACCGTTGTGCTTACCGTTATATTGTTGTCTTCGATTTCATAATCAATATTCATAGGATTACAGCCACCCGCTATTTCTCCAACGCTATCCATCGTGAATATATTTCCGCAGTTTTGACAAACAAGTCTTCCGTTTTCTTCTTCAAAATAAGCTTTTGGAGAGGGGTTGCACGCCTGACAAGTATTAAGGGACAAGCGCTGCGAGCCGTCAGATGCGTTAACTGCGATTAGCTGTATATTCGTTCCGTTAGAATTATAATTAACAAAAAGCGCATGCTCCGACAAAGTATCTTTATCTATTACAAGCTCCCCGTTTTCTGCCGTCAGAGTGATGTATGTCGCCCTCGAAGCTTTTTCTTCTTGATTTGCACAAGCCGTGAGCAAAGAAGCCGCAAGAACAAGTGACAACAGGCTGATAATTATTTTCTTTTTCATTTTAATCTCCTTTTCCGTCAATAACATTTATAGTTCCGTAAATCATACCCATCCAGCATGTATATTGAATCGTGCCAGATTCAGTTGGAGTAAATTCAATGACATTCTCCCCCGCTGTAAATTCATGAGTTATTCCGTATGTACCGATTGTCATTTCATAATTGCATCCGTTAATCACATCGTCAGGCACGTTTATCATCCATTTAACAGGGATTCCGCTGTAAACCGTGATTTCAGGATAGCTCCCAAACGACAAATTACTTTCCACATACTGGAACTCGCCTGTTTCAGTCACCGTCGCTATATTTGATTCATTGGCGACATCTGATGCGGCATAGAAATTACCGAATCTTATTCCTGCTAATCCGGCTCCCTGTGAAAGCATTGCAAGCCCAAGCACCACCACAAGTATACTTCCTGTTTTCATAACAATTACTGTATACTTTTTTCCAATTGCCGACACCAAACTGCCGAGCCCCAGCATTAGCGGAACAGTACCCAAACTGAACATCAACATTGAAGCGCCACCGAAAATCGGATTTCCCGAACCGACTGCTATAATCTGCATGGACTGCATAGGCCCACACGGCATAAACCCGTTAAGAACACCGACAACAAACGGTCTTTTCTCAGTTCTCTTTTTTGCGTTGATTTTCATAACCGACTTTTTAGGAAATTTTATCTGAAACCGTCTCAAAACGGGACATATACCTAACATATTAATTCCCGTAATCACCATAAAAATACCGGCAACTATTTTCAGTATTCCTTGCAGAAGTAGCGGTATTCCGTCTCCCGTACCGCCCGTCAACAACATTCCGACTCCACCAAGCACGAAACCGATAGCAGTGTAAGAAATCACTCTACCTGCGTTGTAAAGCAAAGCGGGCTTAATTATTGCATTTTTCGAAACACTTTCGTCGGTAAATTTGCATGTTGGTATGCACTGGGAAAGATTAATACCTCCGCACATTGCCACGCAATGAACCGATGTTAGAAGTCCCACAATGAATAACATTCCGTAGCTCATCTTTGAATCGGCAAGCTTAGTCGGAACAAGCAAATTCAAAATCTCAAAATGCTGCAAAATATAGTACAAAAGGAAAATTATCACAATCATTCCCATTGATTTTAGAAGCTTTAAAGAATCTTTATTTCTTCTATCTGAGACAGAATAGCCAAGTTCCTGAATAACGTTTTCTATGCGTTCTCTTGTCAATATTTTCGGATCAAACACTATTTCTGCTCTACCCTTGCTGTACGAAACTTTTGCTTTAGAAACTCCTGTGATATTCTTTAGGGCATACTCTATTCTGTTTTGACAATTGATACAGCTCATTCCGTCTATGGCTAGAACCATCCGCTCCGTGTTCATATTTATTTTATCACCTCTTGTCTTTCCTGGTGTAAACAATTTTTCTCGATACCAATACCCCATCAGGGTATTTTCACACGCAACAGTATATACCCCCACTGGGTATTTGTCAATATATTTGCATATTAATTTGATAGGTATTCTTATTTTTTACTATTTTCTCGATGATGGGGAGCGTTTATCAACTTATTAAAGCATTAAACTATATGTGTTTCAGTGCATTTGAGTCCAATATAGCCCGTCGTAATTCTCAAACAAAAGGTTTCGCTGTTAATATAAGTTAGATATTTTACATATTTTATATACAGCATAGCACCGTCCAATTAAACCCAAGATAGTTTTATTTGACAGCATTCAAAATTCTTGATAACATTTTGATATCGAGATTGTTCAAAGGCGTACAGCATCGAAAGGTGCCGTATGCCTTTTCTGTTTTTTAGGAAAGAAAGGAGTAAAGTAAATTGAAGGTTGGTATCTACAGCACCACGACAGACGGAGCTAAACGATTTTTGCCGTACAAAGAAAAATACGACAAGCATCTGGAGCTGATTGATTTCGGATGTTCTCCCACCTTTGAAAACTTAGATAAAATCAAAGAATACGGCTGTGAGGCTCTCATTTATTTTAATCCTAAGCATGAGAACCCCGACTATTTCGAGAAAATGGCGAAAATGGGAGTTCGCTACCTTTGCACAAGCTCAGCGGGATACGATCATTTCAATCTTGAGTCTATGAAGGAACACGGAATCAAGGGAGCGAATGTACCGCAGTATTCTCCAAACGCAATTTCCGAGCACACGGTGCTTCTCACTTTGTCGGTGCTAAGAAATTACAGAGAACAGATAAAGCGAATTGAAAAAGCCGAGTACAGCTTTGACGGTCTCATGGGAAAAGAAATACGCAATCAGGTAATCGGCATAGTCGGAACAGGAAGAATCGGCTGCACCACGGTCGAATGCTTAACGGGCTTCAAGCCAAAAAAGATTATGGCATACAGCCTAAGCGAAAATCCCCGAATCAAAAATCTTGTAACATACACCGATCAGGATACACTTTACAAAAGCTGTGATGTAATCATTTTTCACTGTGCGGCTACAGCTGACAATTATCACATGGTAAATGAAGAGAGCATCGAAAAAATGAAAGACGGAGTCATACTTATCAACGCCGCCAGAGGATCTCTATTTGACACAAAGGCAATATTAAATGCTGTGAAAAGCGGAAAAATCGGCGGTCTCGGAATAGATGTAATCGAGGGTGAGGAAAAACTTAGAGGAACGCAAACAGGTCTTGAATGTCCCGTTCCCGAGCTAAGTGAACTATTAAAATATCCAAATGTAACGTTCACGCGTCATACCGCATTTTATACGGACGAAGCATACAAAAATATGACAGAGACTACAATTGACAACTTACTTGAATATGAAAGCACCGGAAGCTGTGAAAACGAACTTGTTAAATAACGGAGGAAAATATTATGAGCTTTAAGATACCGCAGAAAGCATCGGGAAGCGTTAGCAGTGAAATCAGAATCGTACTTGAAAGAGGCAGAGATATCCCCGACTTCATCTCTCTTGCAATAGGAAATCCGGCAAAGGAAGCAATCCCCGTTGATAAAATCAGCGAAGCCGCAGCGGCAATTATGGAAGCTTATCCGATGGAAATTTTACAGTACGGCCCTGCAACAGGCTGTACAGAGCTCAAGGAATGGATAATCAACCGAATGTCGGAGAAAAAGAACATGCCGAGTGAAAACCACTCGGTTCTCATAACAAACGGCTCAAGTCAGGTACTCGGTCTTGTCGCACGCTGCTTCACAGAGACAGGCGACGAGGTATATGCTGAGGCTTTCTCCTACCCCAACGCACTCAATGCTATTCGCTGTTCGGGCGCTGTAGTCAAGGGAATTGCAATGGACGAAAAGGGTATGATCCCGAGCGAGCTTGAAAAAGCCGCACAGTCGGGAAAAGGAAGATATATCTATATAAATCCCACATTCCAGAACCCAACAGGCTTTACTATGCCGCTTGACCGCAGAAAAGAAATTTACGAAGTCGCAAAGAAATATGACCTCTTAATTTTGGAGGACGACCCTTACGAGGAGATTCGCTTCAAGGGCGAGCCTGTTCCGTCCTTTAAGAGCATCGATGACGCAGGAATCGTTCTTTATGCAGGCTCATTCTCAAAGACTCTTTCGGCAGGTCTTCGTGTGGGATTTGTCTACGGCGACCAGAAGTACATAGACGCTATGGCTTCTGTAAAGGGATGCATGGACGGTGAAATCGCACAGTATACGCAGAAAATAGTACACTATGCTGTATCTCACATGGACTACGAGGAGCACCTCAAGGACATTCAGAAAATCTACGGTGACAAGTGCAATGCAATGAGAGAAATTTTGCTTTCCGAGTGCTCCAAAAAGGTTAAGCTTTCAAACCCAGACGGAGGAATGTTCATCTGGGCAGAGCTTCCCAAGGACACCGACATGGATTTGTTCGCAGAGAAGCTTTATGAGCACGCAGTAGGAGCTGTAAGAAGCAGTGCATTCTCCTCTATACCGTCTATACCGGGCACGGCGTTCCGCCTTAACTACACCGCACTTCCGACAGATAAAATAATCGAAGGCGCAAAACGCTTTGCGGCAGTTACAAGAGAGCTTTGCGGGGACTAATCAGAGTTAATCTAAAATTCTCACTAACTGAAAACAACGGGCAAACCAATTCGGCTTGTCCGTTGTTTCTTGTTTTTAATACTTAAATTTCAATAATTGTCGACAGCTTTTCACCGCACATCACACCGAAAATACATCCTATAATGCTCAAAGCTATATAGAATCCGCCGCAAAGATACTGCCTGTCTCCAAAGAGATTATATGCCTCAAGGGAGAATGTTGAGAATGTCGTAAAGCCGCCGCATACACCTGTTTTCAAAAGCAAAACTGTATTTGGTGATACCTTATGCTTTCCCGTAATTCCGACAATAAAACCTATCAAAACAGCACCGATTATATTCGTTACCAATGTAAGAATCGGAAATTCCGTCTTAACAGGAATCAGACTAATCGCATACCTTGCCACCGCACCTATCGCTCCGCCCAATGCCACAAATAAAAATCCCATGTTTTTCTCCTCATTCACTTCATTTTCGGCAAAAGTATAGCAGAATATGTCTTGAATTACAATGTGTATTCGAGCAAAGAGGAGTTAATTTTCTTCACTCAGCCGCTGTTACATACAATAAGCTGACGGAACCTGCCAATTAAGGCGGACTCCGTCTGTCATAAGGTTATATAAAGAGGTTCACCAACAGTCCTGTCAGAAGTGAGAATGCCATAACAAATGCTATGTACAAAACAAATCTTTTCACTCCCAGAACGATTTTCAGTGCTCCAAGGTTAGTAATTTTCGTGGCAGGTCCCGTTATCATAAACGCAGATGCACTTCCCATGCTCATACCCGACCATAGCCATTCCTGCAGAAGCGGTATGGTACCGCCTCCGCATACATACATAGGAACGCCAATAGTAGCTGCCATCAATACTCCAAAACCTTCATTTTGTTTCCCAAACAACTGCGCAAAAGAATCAGACGGTACATATCTCTGAAACAGGGCAGATAACAAAATACCTGCCAGAAAATATCCTGCTGTTGCTTTTATGTTTCTTCCGAAATTCTTCAGATAGCGAAGCAGCGGATTCGGGTCGGTGTCTCTGCTCTTTCGCGGTGCAAATCCATGGAAATCAAAGAAATTCCTGTTCCCTTTTCTTTCATAAAAAAGCCATACCAAAAAGCCTGCTACAACACCGCACACAGTACAGGAAACCAAACGAATCATTGCGGCTGTGGTTCCAAGTGCCATGCTGTACATCATAAGCTGAGGATTCAGAAGAACAGAACTCATCATAAAGGCAGCCAACCAGTCATGGCGCATTCCTTTTTCAGAAAAAGAAGCCGCAATCGGTATGGTTCCATACATACAAAGCGGTGAAAGAATTCCAAGAGCACTCGCCGGGATAACTCCCAGAATTCCCAAATTTTTCCCCTGCATAGCAGTAAACAGACTGTGTATTTTATCTTTGGCAAAAACGGAGACAAAAGACCCCACTGCCATACCAAGAATCCAATAATGGAATATCTGACGGAACTGTACATCAAAGTAATACCAGATATAAACAAACTCCCTGTGAAGAATTTCCAGCATAATATTACCTCATTTATTACTCGTCAATGCTAACTATTGTATAGTCCCTGCTTCCGAGTCCAACCTCTTCTCCATGCTTGAGCGTCATAAATGCGTTTCTTGATTCCATACGATAGATAAGCGCCGCGTTATCATCATCAGAAGAATAAACAAGATCAACACAAGCCTGATCAAGTGCAACAGGGTCTGTAGATGCCAGAATACCAATATCATGCATATCAGGTTCTGTCGGATTTTCCACGCAGTCACAGTCAACAGACAGGTGATTCATTACGCTGATATAGACCATATTTTCCGAACCGAGATAATCTCTTACGCCTGTTCCCGCTTCTGCCATGGAAGAGAGGAATGCATTGATATCTTCAGACATAGAGCCTGTATCAAACGATTTTCCTCCGCTGTGTATATTGCTTTTTCCCTTTTCACCCGAAGCGATACCGATAGAAATATTCTTGATAGCTCCGCCAAATCCGCCCTGCGGATGCCCTTTGAAATGCGAGAGAACCAGCATAGAGTCGTAGTTTGCAAGATGAGAGCCAACATAATCTGCGTCAAGATAAGTTCCGCCTGTAACGGGAATTTCCAAAGAGCCCTCTTCGTCCATAATGTCAACATCAGCTATTTCTGTAAATCCGTGATCCTCAATAAGCTGGCGGTGCATAGCTGTTTCAGAGCGGTTTCCGCCGTAAGCTGTATTGCATTCTACAATTGTTCCATTAACTTCCTGTACAAGATCTTTAATTAAATCAGGATCAAGATAATTACTTCCGTTCTCTCCTGTAGAAAGTTTAACGGCAACGTTTCCCTTTAAGTCTACCCCTAATGCTTCATAGATTTTCACCAATCCTTCAGAGC
>CAVBOS010000056.1:0-10754 GCA_963597005.1 Lachnospiraceae bacterium | reverse complement strand
CAATGCAAGCCTTGCTGGAATGGTAACAGCAGTGAATGCGGCTTTCGCATTGCTGACGGGAATGTTCTTTTCGAAGATTTCGGCAAAGCTTAAATCGTTCACATTACCGTTCTCAATTTTAATTGCCGCTGTCGGCTACGGACTTGTTTTGACGGTGAACGGCATGGCGGGCGTTTTGATTGTAAGTGCTCTTTGCGGAGTGTCGCTCAGCTGTTTCATGGCAATCGGCTCATATTTGATTTCAATTTCGGTCGAGCCTGAGGCAGTCGCAAAGGCAAGCGGAGTATTCGCTGTTATCGGCGGAATCGGCGGACTTATTGCTCCTATTTTTATGGGAAATGCCGCAAAGCTTGTTTTGGGCGAGAATACAGCTTCGAATCAGTTCATAATCGCATTTTTTGGAATGCTCGTTTTCGGTGTAATCGCATCGTTTGTCTTTCTAAGAAAAAAGAAATAAAACAACAAAAGCGTCTGCCCTCTTGATGTGTGTTCGGCAGACGCTCAGGATACAGGATCAGAAATAAAGAGGAAATTATGGCAGTTATTACAATTGATGGGAAGAAAATAGAAGTCCCGGAAGGTAAAAATGTGTTGGAATGTGCCTTGGATGCAGGCATTTATATTCCGCATTTGTGTCATCACAAAGACTTGAATCCGCTCGGTTCGTGCCGTATGTGCGTAGTCGAGGTTGAGGGTCAGGAGGGCGTGACAGCCTCCTGTACGCTTAAGGCAAAGGACGGCATGAGCATAACAACAAAGAGTGAAAAGCTTGAGCAGCTTCGTATGCTTGCTCTGGAGCTCCTTCTTGCGGGTCACCCCGAGGATTGTTCAACCTGTCCGAAATACGGCAACTGCGAATTGCAGATGCTCATTCAGTACATCGGACCAAAGACGGGCCGCCTTAAGATGCGTGCCAAGGGCTTCAGGCAGAATGAAGAGAATCCGCTTATAGTTCACGATATGAACCGTTGTGTTCTTTGCGGCAGATGCGTTCGTGCTTGTAACGAGCTTCGTGGCGTAAAGGTACTTCAGTATCAGAAGAAAGAAATGGAGACATATGTCGGAACAGTTCACAATCTGCTCCTCAAGGATGCAAATTGCCGATTCTGTCAGGCATGTGTAGAGGTTTGTCCTACGGGTACTATCCGTGACATGTTCATGAACTCAGAGGTGAAAAAGGAGGATGCTGTTGTTCCGTGCCGTCACGCTTGTCCGGCACACACAGACATTCCCCGTTACATAAGACACGTTAAGAACGGCGAGTATGACGAAGCGGCAGCCGTAATCCGTGAGAAGGTTCCGTTCCCGAAGGCTCTCGGCTATATCTGCAGTCATGTTTGTGAATTGCAGTGCAAGAGAAAAGAAGTCAGCGAGCCCATGGCTATCCGTGACATTAAGCGTTATGCAGCTGAGCATGACACGGGACTTTATTGGAAGGGCAAGGGAAAGCAGCTTGCCGACACAGGCAAAAAAGTATGCGTTGTAGGCGGCGGCCCTGCAGGTCTCACTGCGGCTTATTACTTAAGAAAGCAGGGACATGACGTCACTTTAAAAGAGGCTCTTCCGACAGTCGGCGGAATGATGGCATACGGAATTCCCGCTTACCGTCTCCCAAGAGACATTATTGCCGAGGAGGCAAAGGTAATCGAGGAGCAGGGAGTTAAAATCGAGGTCAACACCAAGGTTGAAAAGCCAACAGAACTTCTTAATGAATATGATGCCGTACTCATGACAATCGGAGGTCACAAGGGCGTTCGTCTTCCGATGGAGGGAAGCGAGCTTGACGGAGTTATCCTCAATGCTGATTTCCTTCGCAACTCAAGCATGGGCAAAGAAACGGGAATGGGCAAGAAGGTTGTCGTTCTCGGCGGCGGAAACGTTGCATTTGACTGCGCAAGAAGTGCAAAGCGTCTCGGTGCTGAGGAAATTCACCTTGCTTGTCTCGAGGCAAGAAAGGTAATGACGGCAAGCGACGAGGAAATCGAACAGGCAGAAGAAGAGGGAATTTTCGTTCATCCCGCTCAAACATTCGAGAGAATCACAGGTACAGACCACGTCACGGGCGTTGACTTTATGAATGTTAAGTCCTTTACATTTGACGAGAACCGCCGTGCAATCATAGAAAAGGAAGAGGGCTCGCTTCACCACATTGATGCCGATACGGTCATCTTTGCTGTAGGTCAGAGACCCGACATCACAGCCGATGCAGGACTTGAGCTCGGGAGAGCAAACAGTATTGCCGTAAAAGATATTGAAAATGACAAGGCAACCTCTGTCGAGGGAATCTTCGCGGCAGGCGACGCTATTTACGGAACAAAATCCGTTATCATGGCAATTGAATCGGGTAGAGAAGCCGCTTCACAGATTGACAAATACTTAGGCGGCGACGGAGATATCTCCGAGGTTCTTGCACCTGAGCAGAAGAAAAATCCTTATATCGGACAGTGCCCGGGCTTCGGATATCAGATGAGAAAGCACACTCAGGTGGATTCTCCCGAGACAAGAAGCGACAACTTCAGACTTTTCGACCACGGAATCTGCGATGCTGATATTTGTGCAGAAGCGGGAAGATGCTTGCAGTGCGATTTGCGCCTTGAAATTTCAAGACCAAGTCTTTGGGGCGATTTTGTAGAAGTCAAGGAGGCTGAATAATATGAGTGCATTTGAAAACGCAAAAATGATGAGCAGCCGTGGTGTCTTCGATAAAATCACAGAATCAAAGCTTAGAGGATACGGTTTATTTAATCAGTCGCTCGCAGAATGTTTGACTGCGGCTAAGCTTGAAAGCGAGAGTGAAAGCAAAGAACTTGGCGTTGTGGCGGCACTTAATAACGCTGACACAAACCACGCTTTGCTTGAAATACTTAAGAATGAGCCCGAAAAGGTTATGGAGGGCATCTCAATTGCCGCATACGCACTTGAGACAGAGAAAAAGTCTCTCAATATTCCCGAGAATGAAACAGAGCTTTTCGAGAGCCTCAAGGATGTCGCAGAGAAATACGGCGTAGAGCTTGTAAGCGGTATAGTAAATGTAAGAGCTTCAAAGGGAAGTGCTTTACTTCATATCGTAACGGCTAAAAATCTTGCCGATTTGTTTGACGGCACTTTCGAGGACTGCGTTTATGTTTCTGTAAACGGCGAGCCGCTCAAGAAAGTGTCTTCCGAAAAAAAGATAGCCGAGCTTATTTCAGGCGATGACATCAAGGCACTTTACTTCGGATATGAGTATCATTTGCCGGAGGATAAAGAACTGACTGTCGACAATATCACGGACGGAGTTTTGAAAATTCTGACAAGCAAGGACTGCATCGTTCAGGACTGCCGAAATAAGCTTCTCGAATCAAGAAAAACAAGCTGCGGAAAATGTGTTTTCTGCCGTGAGGGTCTTATTCAGCTTGAGCATATGCAAAAGGAAATCACCGAGGGCAGAGGAAAGGCAGAATTCTTAAGCCTTACAAAAGAAATCGGCGACGCGATGTGCTTCTCCACACCGTGCTCCATGGGACAGCTTTCGGCTAAATCCGCTTTGAGTGCGACAGAACTGTTCACTAAGGAATATGACGAGCACATAAAGAAGAAAAATTGCCCTGCCGGCGCATGCTCATCGTTTGTTTTAATTTATATCGATCCCACGCTTTGCAGCGGCTGCGGAGAATGCGTCGATGTTTGTCCAAAGGACTGCATCGAGGGAAAATCAAAGTACATTCATATGATTGACGACTTTGACTGTTCAAGATGCGGCAAGTGCATGGAGGTCTGCGATGAGGACGCTATCGTTCGCACGACAGG
Source organism: Lachnospiraceae bacterium (assembly GCA_963597005.1). GTDB lineage: Bacteria > Bacillota > Clostridia > Oscillospirales > Acutalibacteraceae > SIG603. Next base: position 6,965 of record CAVBOS010000056.1, on the reverse strand, counting down.
CAAAGCTCCTAAGCTTCCAAACAAACTGACAAAGGTCGGAAAATTCAAGAAGAGATAACACAGTTTACACCTTTAGATATTTAACTCAATACACAGGAAAAGAGACAGATACTTTAAAATATCTGTCTCTTTTCTGTTGTAATCTGAAATAAGTACATAATTTTTGCTATTTTTGGTGCTTTTTTCGTCAGTGTGTGATACAATAGCTATGTATATATTGATGTGTAATATGCATTTTTGTATGTAGGTGCTTTTACTTGATAAACGAGGTGTGATGAATGGACACAATAAGAAGCTTGATGCACTTTAATTTTCTGACAACTTTGGAGTCGTCTACGCATTATCATCTGAATCCCGAGATTTTCTATATTCTCAGGGGAAATATGGATGTTAAGATTGATGATAAAAGCTATCATATGAGCAGCGGCGACATAGTGCTCATCAATGCAAACAAAAGTCATACTGCAACGGGCTCGGGTGAACTTCTCGGCGCACGCTTTGAAATAGATTACCATGTTCTGACTGAATATATGGGCTCGATGCAGCTTCTTTTCTGGTGCAATACGGTTGCCGACAAAAACAATGCGTACAGTGTACTTCGAAATTTGCTCGACCGTATTCTCACGAGGTATTTTGAAAAGGACGAAAAAAGTGCGCTTTATCTCAATGCGCTCTACTTCGAGACGGTCTATGTTCTTACGAGTAATTTTATGGTCAAAACCGACGACGTAAGAATAAATTCAGAAAACTCTCAGGACAGAATAAGACTTCGTGAAATACAAAATTATATTCAGTCGAATTATCAAAGTCAGGTAAGCTTAAACGATCTTGCCGAAAAGCTCTATCTTTCCAATACTTATTTATCACGCTATATAAAGAAGCATTTGGGTATGACCTTCGTCGAGTACCTCAATAATATACGTCTGTTCCATGCGGTTGACGAATTGATGTATTCAGAAAAGACGCTCACACGTATTGCATTTGACAACGGATACCCGACCTCGGCGGCATTCACCAAGGCTTTCCGTGATATGTTTCATCAGTCACCGAGCGAATACCGCTCTATGCTTGAGGGAAACAGCAAGGCGGACGGATTTGATACGGTTCTTAAAGAGGAAGAGGAGCAGAAAATTCTTGAATATTTGAAATTCCGTGAGGAAAAGGAAAATCCGCTGACGGAAAAAGAGAAAGATATTTATGCCGACGCCGAAGTTATAAAGGAAAAATTCACCGATTACTGCAAAGCGGTCAACCTCGGAGATATCTATCTTCTTATGCAGTACGAGGTGCAGGAACAGGTAAAGCTGATTCAAAGCGGACTCGGAATCAAATATATCAGAGTTTGGAATTTGCTTTCCAAAGAACATTGCCTGAGCGACAAGAGAGAGATTAATTTCCGAAGACTTGATAAAGCACTCGATTTTCTTCTTGAAAACAAGCTGAAGCCTTATATTGAACTGGGTAATAAACCTGCCTTAATATCCTATACACCCGAGCGAGCCATGAAAACCGATACCGAAAAGGATGAAGATTTGGATTACGAGACTCTGTCGTCTGTAATCGGAAAGCTGTTTGCGCATATCATTAACCGATACGGCGTTGAAGAAGTCGAAAGCTGGTGGTTTGAATTTTGGAATAATCCGAAGCTCGGTATTGGAGATCCGAACGGAGAGTATTATAAGGGATTCGACATGATTTACCGCACGGCAAAGAAGTATTCCGAAAAAATTCCCGTCGGCGGTGCGGGATTCATACTCGGATACGAAATCGAGCCTTGCAAAAATATCTTTTCGATATGGAAAGAGCGGGAAATTCACCCTGATTTTCTTTCGTTCTGTTCGTTCCAGTACATTGCAATCGTGGAGGAAGGCAACCGCTACGGCAGAAAATCAATCGATTCCGAGTATATGATAAATCAAATTGAACTTATGAAAGAGGTCATAAAGGAAACGGGATTTGATGTCGGAGAACTTCATATCGATGAATGGAATTTCACGATTTCAAACAGAAATATCCTTAACGACAGCTGTGAACAGGGCGCATATATTTTAAAGAACTGCATCGAGATGAACGGCGAAGTGAATTTCATGGCTTACTGGCACGCACTCGATATTTATTCTGATTTCTATGATACCGATAAGATTTTAATCGGAGATACGGGACTTATTTCAAGAGAGGGCATCTCGAAGCCGTCATTCTATGCGTTCAACTTTTTGAATAGGCTAAAGTCGAATGTGCTTGAGAAAACCGAAAATTCAGTTGTTACAAGCAGCGGACACAATCACTTTGTGATAGCTTGTCATAATTACAAAAATCTTTCTTCCAGATATGTTTTCACAGAGGAAGACGAGATTGAGCCGGAGGACATCAATCAGTATTTTGAGGATGTCAATCCGATTAAGCTTAATTTCACAATCCGCAACGTGAAGAACGGAAAATATCTTGTGAAAATATATTACCTTAACACAAAGAACGGAAGCATTCAGGATATGTGGAAAAATCTTGATTATTCCAGAGGTCTTGCTAAAGATGAAGTTCAGTATCTTATATGCAGAGCAAATCCCACAATTGAGATGAAAACGATTGAAGTCGAGAACGGCGAGATACATCTTGAGAATAATCTTGAGATGCAGGAGATACGCCTTATCGATATTCGTTACCGCTATGACTCCGTATAAAAAATACCTAAGTAAATTTGCTCCGATTATAAATCAGCCGAAGAGATTCCCCCGTGAAAACAGGGGAATCTTTTTTGCGTTCAAAGAATAAAAAACTCAAAAATAACGCAGAATTAAGCCAAATTAGGGGCGTATATCTAATTAATAAATAACAGGACAAAAATTATCGGTTAGTTTTTGTCCTGTTATTTTTTAGCACAAAAAATGAAGGCAAAAATCTATAAAATGTAGCTGTCATGCGGAAAGATAAAATCGATGGCGGAATATATAATATAGATACATTTAACGAAGATGAAAATTTACCTGTGAGGGTACGCAAACCGATTATTCGGTGGAATTTACAGCACAGTTAAAGAGGAAAAGTTTATTTATCTGAGTTAAAATTTTAACAAGCGTGTGGAGGATTAAAAAATGAACGAAAAATCAGAGAAGATATCCGTTTGGCGAAAAATCGGATACAGCTTCGGTGAAATCGGTTCGCAGTGCTCGTGGTGTCTTATAAGCTCCTATTTGACCGTCTATTACACAGACGTCGTCGGACTTACACCTGTTGTCATTTCGGCAATCATGCTCATTGCACGAATTTGGGACGCTATCAATGACCCGATGTTCGGTGCTATCGCAGAAAACACAAGATCGAGATGGGGCAGATTCCGTCCTTATATTCTTTGGGGAGCACCGATTCTTGCTTTGTTCAACTGCCTAACCTTCTTAAATCTCGATGTACCGGGCGCATGGAAAGCTATCTGGTGCGGATTTACTTACATCGGAACAGGTATGGCTTACACAGCAGTCAACATTTCAACACAGTGCGTTGCAAATGTTATGACAGAGTCTAACGAAGAGAGAGTTTCTCTCAACGCATTCAAGGGCGTAGGAAACGGCTTGATTCAGATGCTCATCAGTGCAGTATCTATGCCGATGATTCTAAAGTTTGGTAACGGCTCTGCTTCATCACCGAGAGGATATTTCTGGTCTGCAGTTGTATTCTCAATTGTATGTGTTCCATGCTTCTGGGTTTGCTTTGCTGCCACGAAGGAAATCATTAAGGTTCAGTCCGAGAAGAAGACTATCGGCGACACCATGAAGGATCTCGCTACTTCCTTCAAGTATACATTCAAAGACAGAAATGCAATGTTCCTTATTATCGCAATGTTCATGGGACTTACAGGAATGTTCGGAAGAATAGGCATCATGGCTTATTACTTCATCTATATTTTGAAAAATCCCGCATTGATGGCAGGCTTCGCAACAGCTATGTCGGCAGGCTTCCTCGTTGTCAATGTCTATGCTCCGTTCTTACTTAACCGCATTAGCAAGAAGTATGTCGGCGCTATCGGTTGTATCGCAATGGCTCTTTGCTGTGTATTCTTCTACTTCATCGGTGAATATCAGCTCACAGGCTTGGTTGTGCTTTCAGGCTTCTTATACGGTGTTACAAATCTTCTTTCTATTACATGCTATACCTTGAGTGCAGAAATCATTGATGACAACTGGCTCAGAACAGGCAAAAGATCAGACGGTATTATCGTTTCTTGCATTTCATTCTCAACAAAAATGGGCAACGCTGTCGGCGGCTCTATCGGCATCCTTGCACTCGGTGCAGTCGGATATGTCGCTAACGCTACAGACTTAAGCGCACAGGTTCTCACAAGAATGGATATGGTTATCAACTTCGCTCCTGCAGCATTCTATGTTCTCGCTGCCATCTTCTTTGCTTGCATCGGTATGACAAACGCAAAGTCAAAGGAGAACGAGAAGAAGATTAAGGAGAGAATGACTGATACAACACCGTCAGAAAACTGATAAAAACGAATTCAAAAGAGGAAAACGTTATGGGAAAAAAGGTACTTGGATTAAATTTCGGACGCATGAACGGAAACTGCAAGACGTTTCTTAAGGAAGCAATCAGTGCCGCTGAGGCTCAGGGCGCAGAGGTAGAGATTATCGATACCATTAACAAGGAAATTAAGCCTTGTATCGGATGTGGCGCATGCTCAAGAATGCTCCAGAGCGGAAAGGGACAGATTCGCTGTATCCAGAAGGACGACTACGAAGCAATTTCCGACGCAGTTCTTGCGGCAGATGCGATCATCGTTGCAGCTCCTGTCTATGTACTCGAGCCTGCGGGCAAGCTTAAAAACTTCATCGACCGTTTCGGCCCCGCTCACGACAAGGCATATATGCTCTTTGAGAATGAGCTTCGCAAGGATACGGGCGGAGATGAATTAAACCCCGACTGCCTCAAGCGTCATCTTGTCTCTTATATTTCCGTCGGCGGTGCAACAACTCAGAACTGGGTATCCTACGGACTTCCGGGAATGAATCTTTTCGGAATGAGCCTTAACATGAAGGTTGTAGACCAGCTTGACGCTTATGCCGCATATGTTCCCGATAACCGTGCGAGATTACTCGAAAAGTCTGCGGAAATGGGCAAGCATATCGTCGAGGCACTCGACCAGAAGACAAGCGAGATTGAGTGGACTTCAGACCCCGGCACATGCCCCGTTTGCCACTGCAACGAGATGACAATGTCAGGAACAACAAGAGTGGGCTGTCCTATCTGCGGAATCTACGGAAAGCTTGTATTTGACGGCGATAACGTCAGAGTTGAGTTCTCCGAGGAGGAGCAAAGAAGAAGCCGCCTGAAGTTTACGGGTGTACTCGAGCATCAGGTAGAGCAGGGAAGACGAGACAGATATCCTCGATTTGATGAGTATGTCAAGAAATTCCAGGCTATGCAGGATGAAATGTAATTTCAAAAAATAAGTTGGCATTAAATATACACTGATAAAGAAGCATCAGTCCCATAGCAATCGGTTCTGATGCTTCTTTATTAGGGAAGATTGTAGTTTTTTAAACAAATGAGCAATATTTAACGCTCATTAAATATATGGAGGAAAAATATGAAGGTTTTAGGTATTTCTTTCGGTAGAAAGAATCAGCGAAGCGACGTCATGGTCAAAGAAGCTCTCTTTGCTGCTAAAGCGGCGGGTGCGGATGTTCAGTTCATCAATACTGTAAACTTGAATATCGGACATTGCCGTGCTTGCGATTACTGCAGCAGAACCCGTGACAAGGGTGCGACAGAGATTCACTGCTGTCTCAAGGATGATTACCACATTCTTGAAGAGGCATGCCTTGACGCAGACGGAATCATCATCGGCGCTCCTGTTTATGCGGTAGGAATTGTCGGACAGTTCAAGAACTTTGTCGACCGTTTCGGCCCGTCACATGACAGAGCGGCACTTATCGAGGAGAACAAAAAGCGTATCGCAGAGGGCAAGGGAGAGGACGAGCTTCTCGATCCAAGATATTTCAAGGACAGATATGTCGGTTATATCTCAGTCGGCGGAGCACAGACACACAACTGGGTTTCTCTCGGACTTCCCATGCTCGATTTATTCAGCTTCTCATTTGTTATGAAGTGCGTAGGTCATGTTGATGCTTACGATCAGGGAAGAACTGGTCATCCGCTGTTTGATACCGCTCTCATGCAGAAGTGCTCAGACCTCGGAAAGGCAATAGCCGAGTCCCTCGGAAAGCCGTATGACGAGGTTGACACATGGGTAGGCGAAGAGGGAGTATGCCCCGTTTGCCACAATCCGCTTCTCAGCATGAACGGAACAACTCACGTCGAGTGCCCGATTTGCGGCATTTGGGGAATACTTTCCGTTGACGGTGACAAGGTTAAGGTCGAGTTCTCCGAGGAAGAGAAGAACAGAGCAAGGAATACTCCAATCGGTATTTATGAGCACTACAATGAGATTCAGAACATGATCACGGTTTGCGTGCCTAAGCTTGTTGCAAACAAGGACACTCTGCCGAAGATGATGGAGAAGTACAAGAATTTCGATAAAATAATCGAGTCTATGTAAAAAGTTTTTCTTAATTTGAGCAAAGGATATAACCTGCCTTAGAGTGGGTGCCTTTGTGCTGCTCAAATTTAAGAAAAACAGGATAAATAAGATAAATAAGGTGTAGTCACAATCAGTGACAGATGGAGAAATTTAAAATGAGTGATAAAATTAATCAATACGGTACAAAGCCGCTTACGGCGAAAAATTATTTCGTTTACGGCTTAGGTAACTTTGCATCTCAGCTTTCATGGACAATGGTAAGCACATATCTCTCCCTTTTCTATACCGATGTTTTCGGTTTGGGAACAGGTGCGGTTGCACTTTTGATGTTGATTGCAAAGGTTTGGGACGGAATTAACGACCCGATGATGGGAACGCTCATGGAGCGTACTCACACAAAGTGGGGACGTTTCAGACCATATATCTT
>CAVBOS010000055.1:0-10868 GCA_963597005.1 Lachnospiraceae bacterium | reverse complement strand
CAAATGCGTTATCATCCAAAATTATCTGTTGCATCTCAACCGCTAAGGCAGAGCGACTGGTCTTGTCAAAGGTTTTGTCCAATTCATCTGCAAGTGTCTCAAGCCTCTTGTTGTAATAATGACCGTTATTCGCATAGGAATTCAAAAGACAATGTGTCGAAAAGAAATATGCCGCATCCCCCGTCGGCGCCGTGACCATTGCGCTTGCATAGACATCCCACGCTGAAGAATCGGTTCTGATGCTGTTGTGGTCTGCGGTGCTGTTTATTATGACATCAAATCCGACTGCACCGAGCGTAGCCTGTGCCGACTCGGCGAGAAGCGGAAGCTCCTGTCGGCTTGGGTAGGTGAGCCAGCGAAGCGTTAATTTTTCGCCGTTCTTCTCACGAATGCCGTCACCGTCAGTATCAATCCAGCCCGCCGTTTCCAATATGTCACATGCTTTTTCGGGATTATATTCCTCTGCACTTACCACATCACCACCGAATGAAAAGCTTTGCGGAAAAGCTCCGTCAGCCGTATAGCCGTGGCCGCCCAAAAGCTCGTTTACAAATCTCTGCTTATCTATGCTGAGCGCAATAGCCTCACGCACGGCATCATCTTGAATAACCGTGCTTTCAAAATTCATATTGAGAAAGAACGCACGTGCCGTTGCCGTGCTCGAAAAGCTGTAATTTTCGTTTTCAAAAAGCGGATAACTCACATACGACATTCCGTAAGCCGCATCAATTTCACCCGAAAGGAGTGCCATTGTAAGAGTGTCCCCGTCTGAAATTGTCAGCACATTGATATTGTCAAAGCCCGGTTCACCGTCCCAGTAGCTCGCATTTTTCTCAAGCTTTAATTCTTCGTCTGTTATAAGTTCTTTGGCAACATAAGGCCCCGTACCCGTTACGATACCGTCCTCTGTGATTCCCGCCTGCATATCGATAATACAGCTGTACGGGTCACATAGGTAATTAAGCATTGTGGGACAAGGCTCGCTTGTTTTAATTATCAGCTTTTGACCGTCGGCAGTGATATTTTCTATCTTTAGATTATCCCGTGCCCTGCCGTGAACTTCAATCAAATGCTCGAAACATTCTTTCACCGCCTGAGCGTCAAGCTTTCTTCCGCTTGAAAATGTAACATCGTCACGAAGTGTAATTTCCCATGTTAGCTCGTCCTTAAGCTTATATTCGCTTGCCAGCCAAGGCTCGATTTCCATATCGTCGGTATATCGAAAAAGCGTTTCCCCTATTCCGTAGCGTATGCACGCCCAGCCGGAATAAGCATTGTGCGGATTTACATCAGGCTCTTCATTCTCAGAATTGAAGGTGGTATCTCCTAAAATAAATGTCTTATTATCACTCTTTAATTCTTCCGAATCATTCTGTGAAGAGCAACCCGAAAAAATTATTGAAATGAAAACAAGTACGGCAAGAACCTCAGACAGAAATCTCTTAGTTTTTCTTATATTCAAATTAAATTCTCCAAAATTAACTGCGGTTACCTCTCGGCTCTAAATAATCCCGAACGGCATCTCCAAGCAGATTAAAAATCGATACCGAGACAAAAATCGCTATTCCGGGCGAAACAATAACCCATGGATGAGTGAGGAGCATACTTCTGCCGCCGCTCATCATGCTTCCAAGCTCGGCGGTCGGAGGCGTTGCGCCAAGTCCCAAAAAGCTAAGTCCCGCAAGCTCCATCATCATTGTGCCTATATCAAGCACGGCAGTAACCAAAATTGTGCCGCCGATATTGGGTAAAATGTGACAGATTATCAATTGTAAATCAGAATCTCCCGAAAGACGTGCCGCCGATATGAAATCGGCACTTTCCAAGGAAAGCGTCTGACCTCTTGCAACACGTGCGTATTTGGGCCAGCTTACGACAGCCAATGCCAATACGGCATTATTAAGTCCCGAGCCGAGAAGCGAAGCAATCGCAAGCGCAAAGACGAGTCCCGGAAAAGCCAAACAAATATCAGAGACACGCATTATAACGGAGTCTATAACTCCGCCAAAATGACCGCACAAAACACCTACGACAGTTCCGAAAACCGTGATAATACCCACCAAGACAAGAGTAGAAAGAACGCTTGTTTTGAGTCCTATCAGTATTCGTGAAAAAAGATCTCTGCCCATGCGGTCACATCCAGCAATGTGCGAAAGGCTCGGGGATTCGAGAGACGAGAAAATCTGAGCGTTCGGGTCGTACGGACAAATATGTTCTGCAAATATCACGACAAACATAAAAATTGCAGTTAACATCAAGAGAAAAACTAACTTATTCTTAGTGTAATTTTTTCGGACTTTTTGTCGGCGTACTGTTGGTGTATTTGTCATCTTCTCTCACCTCCCAAACGAATTCGGGGGTCAAGAATGATATATAATAAATCCGTAATTAAATTCACAAGGACATAAATTATTGCCATCCACATGACATATGCCTGAATTATCGGATAATCACGCATATTGATAGCGTCAACGGCAAGCTTTCCGACACCGTCCCACATAAAGATTGATTCCACTATTGCCGTTCCGCCGAGCAAGTTACCAACGGAAAGAGTCAGCAAAGTGACGACAGTCACAAGACACGAACGAAGCACACTTTTAATAAGCGTAGTCGAAAATCTCACGCCCCTTGCCTTTGCTCCCAAAACATAGTCCTTGCTGAGTTCCTCAAGTACGGCAGAACGAACCTGTCTTAAGTTTTTTGCAGACATCGCAAAAGCGAGAGTCAGCGACGGCAAAAACACATTCCTAATGCTTACTTCTCTTGATATAACAGAGAACCACCCTAACTCAATGGCAAAAAAATAAATAAGAAGAAGTGCAACAAAGAAATTCGGCATACTGTTTCCGAAAAAGCTTGCAGCCCTAATCAAACGGTCGGTAAATTTATTCTGATATACTGCGGCAAGAACACCGAGCGGAACGGAAATAATCACGGTTAAAATAATTGTGACTGCAGTCAAAATCAGCGTTGCGGGAAGCTTTGAAATGAAAGTCAAAAAGACATCCCTACCCGAAATATAGCTTGTGCCCATATCTCCATGAAGAAGCCTAGAAAGCCAAACAAAATACTGCGTGAAAAACGGCTTGTCAAGTCCAAGCTCAGCACGGGCACTGTCAATCATTTCCTGAGAAACCGCCACACCCGTGTTTTCCGATTTCTGAAGAACTGCGTCACTTCCCGCAAGTCGCATCATACCAAATGAGAGAAAAGTGATAACAAGCAAAATTGGAATAAGCTGCAATAGTCGGCGAATGATATACTTTCCCATGAAGTTAATCAAACCGCACGGGATGCTGCAACAAGGAACATCGGAGTGGAAGCGTTATTGATATATTCATCACGCGTCCAAACCTGTCTCCAAACCTCGGTGTCAGCCGCCGCATTCATTCCAAGTTCACTTAGAACGTTCAAATCCCAACTCGGTCGCAGGCATTTTGAGAGCGGCGCTTGCTTGGCTATCGCCTCCATTGCACCAACATCCGTTCCCGCCGTGTCATCCGCTACATTTTCAACAATAACATTTTCTCTGTCGAAAATGTGACTTTCTTCCGCCTTAGTATCATAAAGATAGCGGTACCAGTTGGCATCGAAATTAAGAAGCAAACCGCCCTTTTTCAGAACTCTGACCCATTCAGAATATGCACGCTCAGGTGTGGGCAGATTCCATGTGAGATTTCTCGAAACAACAACATCAAAGGTACCGTCTTCAAACTCGAGCTCCTCAGCATTCATCTGATAAAAACTGATTTTCTCGGCTAAATCACCCGCATTTTCTCTTGCCCTTTCGAGCATTGCGCCGGTATAATCCACGGCGGTGACTTTATATCCCAATTCAGCTAAAATTATCGCAAAGAAACCGGGGCCAGTACCTACATCAAGCACACGAATACTCTCCCGTTTTCTTCCGCCAAAATGCTTTTGTATGCGAGAATCAAGCGTCTTACTCCACACATTATGCTGAGAGGTATTAAGCTCCTCCCTATTGACTTCGGAATAGCTTGGAGCACGGTTTGTCCAATAGGCTATGTTATCTCCGATATATCTTTTTATTTTATCCATTTTGTTCTCCTGTAATAACTCATATTACGCTCTTGCAATAATCGCAAAGCCCTCGGTAGGATCGTAAAATTCATCCTTTTGAGTGTAAACTCTTTCCCACACGGTGTTGTCTATATCAACGCTTGAAAATCCGACCTTCGAGAGCAACTCTCTGTCCCACTGCGGTCTTGGCAGTTGATTTTCCCGCAAAACCGTCTTCATTCTCTCGTACTCGTTCATCAAATCGTCTGGGACATCCTGATGAGCGTGATGCGACGGAAGCTCCGCTTTTTTCTCACGGCAATAATCAGCATCAAAATTTATAAGAACGCCGTTCGGTTTTAATAATTCATGCCAAGATGCATATGCTTTCGGCAAGTTCGGAAGCGTCCAAGTGAGCTTTCGTGTGACTATCGCATCAAAAGATCCCTTAGGAAAATTCGGCTCCTCAGCATCCATCACATAGAAATCAGCCGACAGATGAAGCTTCTCAGAAAGCCGCTTTGCCTCCTTTATCATCTCGGGAGTTATATCAATTCCCGTGACGTGATGTCCCCTTTCGGCGAGCAGAAGTGCAAAAAATCCCGTTCCCGTGCCGATATCAAGAATGTTAAGCGGTCTGCCGTTCGGAAGATGCTTTTCGAGCTCCTCGAGCCACTGCGCATGCTTTTCCGATAAAAATTCTCTTTGACGCAGTGCGGAAAACTTCTCTGCTCTTTGCGCCCAGTATTTTTCCATATCCTCTTTAATCGTGTTCATACAACCTCTTTTAAATTCAATCCTCAAGCTTGCCGTAAGCTGTCATTGAAGTGCCCTTTTCAATTCCAAGTGAAGCGGTTTGATACAATATCACACCTGACTCCTTTGCTCGGACTTCTTCGAGCAATTCACCGTATATGCTTCGAATTTCTCCTAAGATCTCATTTTTCTCTATTTTGTCACCTGCTTTTTTGGTTGGATACCAGCATCCGCTGCACGGTGAATCCTCATAAAAAGCTGTTTTGATTAAATGCTTATCCGTATATTCGGCACTCTTACCGTCATTCAAAAATCCAAGTCCGCGAAGTATATTGAGAACATCTGCCTTGTCCTCGTCGGATTCACTGCGACTGAAAACACCCATACCGCCCCTTTCAAGAATGATTGCGGGCACATCCATTTGACCAGCATAGCTGTAAAAACCGTTTACGGCACTTGATTTAACAATATACGGTGCGCTCGTCAGCCGTGCAAGCTTTTCGGAAAGCTCGCAAACGCTTGCTTTCGCAGTACCGTGAAAATACACATGCGGCACAAGCTCCTCGCAAAATCCACCTGAATGCAAATCTATGAGATAATCGCTCTTTGCTATTATATTTTCCTGAAGGAACGCCGCTACCCTTTGCGTGATGCTTCCATCATTGTTTCCCGGAAATTCTCGGTTTAAATTCATTCCGTCCTGAGGGAAAACATCAGCACTGCGGCAAATAAAACCGTCATAATTTATGCAGTGCAAAATCACAACAGTTCCGCTTATATCTTTTGGATTAAGTTCGTTTGCAAGTGAAGTTAATGCGTCTATTCCGATGTATTCTCTGCTGTGTACTCCAGCCGAAACGGTGATTTGTCCGCCTTCATTTTCTCCCCTGATAACGGTAGTCGGAATAATCAGTCCCGTGTCATATACTTTTAAATTAATTCTCTCTTTAACTCCTGAATTTTGCACCTTAATTCTCCTATCAAAATAAAAAAGCCTGCTGTATGCACCTCCTGTGCATCTACAGTAGACTTCAGTCTCTCGTTATTATTATCTATTAAAAAGCAAGCCCTTAAAATTGTCTTCTGACAAACGCTGTGCTTCTTGCACAAACCACTTACTTTCTTTTAGAATTATACCATATTTATTCATGTCAAAAAAGCCCCCCGGGGGGATACTTACACAAAAGAAAAAACCGCCTTATTTGGCGGTTTTTATGGTAGAGAAATCGGGACTCGAACCCGAGACCTCCCGCGTGTGAGGCGGACGCTCTAACCAGCTGAGCTATTCCTCCGAAAGGCTTAGTTACTTGTCTTCAACATCTCTTGCCGTTGTCTCCACAAGCTGCGTCTGAACCTTGACGTGTCTGCGGTGATTTATCTGAGCCCAGATGTTGAACACACCGTCACAGATGAGCGAAACGCCGATAACCTGCATCGTAAGCTTTGCCACCTTGAACGGGTTTAGTACTATTATAACACCTACAGCAAGAATTGCAATACCCAATATGAGCACGCTCGACCAAGTGTTCACGCTCTTCTTGATTTCAATTCCCGTGACAATTTTGTAAAGTCCGTCAATCGCAAGCAGGAATCCGAACAGGAACGGCAGTATTGACGAGACATATTCGCTCTTCATAAACATAAATATCGTGAGAATGAAGAATGCGGCGCTTCTCACCATAAGATACCACAGTGCGCCCCTGTCCTCCTTATTCACAAGAAAAGTGATAAGGTCGATAAGTCCCAAAAGCAGAATGACCGTCGCAAGACAGTAGGTGATAATTCTCAAGCTGCTGTCGGGCTGAAGTACGATAAATACTCCCAGCGCCGCTACCAGTAATGACGAACCAAAGAATAAATTTCTCAGCTTTTCGCCCTTTTTCATTATTCTGTCACTTCTTTTCCGAGTTTATTGAGAATGCATGCTCCGCAGCCGTGCTCAGCAATTACGGTTATAGCCGAGAAAGCCTCCTCGCTTATGTCATGTTCGATTTTACAAGCGTCTTTTGCGGCAATCTCCTCGGGAACTCCGATATTTACAAAGAACTTTGTGAGCACCTTGTGACGATTGTAGACCTTCTCTGCAATTGCCTGTCCCGGAGGCAGAAGGCTGATAAATCCGTCGTTATCCATTGCAATAAAGCCGTTCTCACGAAGTCTCTTCATTGCGACCGAAACACTCGGCTTTGAAAATCCCATTTCGTTTACTATATCTATCGACCTAACGTAGCCCTTTCTTTCCTTAAGGACAAGTATAGTCTCGAGATAATCTTCGGCAGATTCATGAATGTTCATTTTAATTCTCCTTTCGTATTTACCGGAATTACAATCTGTTTGTTGTTTTGATTAGGTTCACGACCTTCATTTTTACCACACCTGTTTGTTTTACAGCTTGCTGTCAGATATTATATCGATTTTCTCGTCATTTGGATTAGGTCCGACTCCAACATCGTAAACATACTGATAGTAAGCACTTTTTGTAACAAGGTCATAATAAGCCGGCTCATACCACTTAATTTTGTAAAGTGCGTTATATGAGTCAACATATTTTCCGTCACTGAAAAGCTTCGAGCCCCAGCGGTACTGTGCTCTTGTATAATACGCATGCGAATCCTCGTAGTCACCAAGCTCCTCGAAAAGAGCAGAGGCTTTCTCGTAGTTTTCGCTGTCATAATAAGACTTTGCCAAGCTGTATTTGAGAGACTGTGCCTTAGTATCGGCATCCTTGTAGCCTGAGATGCTCTCATATACGCTGACAGCCGCCTCAGTTTCTCCGTCCTTCTCAAGCTTCTGTGCACGTGCATAGAGAATTTCGTTCAGCTTATCGCTCGAGCCCTCATAGTCACCCGCTTTTTCAAGCTCAGCTTCGGCTTCGTCAATCTCGCCGTTCTCAAGAAGTGTGCATGCTCTCAGGTAATGAAGCTTGCTCATCTGCTTGTCCGTGCCCTCGTAATCCTTGAGTTCGTCAAGAATTTCTTCAGCCGTGTCATAGTCTCCCTCATCGATAAGAGTTTCGGCACGGGATAGCTTTGCGGCATTGATTTTCGCAAGCTGCTTCTCACTTGTGACCATTGCAAAGTATGTCTTTGCATCGTCATATTTGCCGTCCTCATAAAGGCTTATTCCCTTTTTGCAAGCAGCAGCCTCTATTTGAGACAGGCAGTCCTCGTCATTAATCTTTACTTTAATCTTCTTAAGAGTATCGATATCGTTATCTTCGATTGCTTCAAGAGCCTTGCCGGTACGAGCCTTCTGAATATAATTTACACTGTCTTCATAGCCGTCAAGCTTCTGGAATGCGGAAATCGCATCATCCCACTTGCCGTTATCATAAAGAGAAATAGCGGACTGATAATCAGCATATGTAATCTTGTCTTCTGAGTCCTTGTAATCACCGAGGAACTCAAAAATCGAAGCTCCTTCGCTGTACTTTCCCTCATCGAACAGAGCGCATGCATACTGATAATTCGATTCGTTTATCTCATCTTCATACTTGTCGGCGCCAAGAGTGGTGTAAAGCTCTGCAGCTTTCTTGTAGTCCTTATTTTCAAAGGCGGTCTGAGCATTTACAAGCATTTTGTGTGGCACAATTACACGGTTATAATAGGTAAATCCCACAACAGAACCGACTATGACCAAAACACAAGCGATTAAACCGCCGATTTTGAGCATGTGGTTTCTCTTAGCCCGTCTTTCTGCCTCTTTCTTCTCTCTCTCGATTCGCTCTTTCTCTTCCCTTTCGAGGCGTTCTTTCTCGATTCTTTCACGCTCGAGACGCTCCTCCTCGCTCTTTCTGAATGCGGTAAGCTTTTCTGAAAGCTTTTCGGTATCTTCAAAAAGCTTCTGCTGTTCTTCAAACTTAAGTCCGCAAGACGTGCATTCTGTTTCGTCGATTCGGTTGAGTCTTCCGCAGGAGCATAGCCAAAGAGAATTTCCCTTTAGAGGAATGTTCTTTACCTTTATATCGCTTTTGAGCTCCTCGTTAAGGCTTCGTGCAAACTGAGCACCAAGCTCGGGGTCGAGATTTTTATTTTCAAAATATTCCTCGGGAGTAAAAGCTTTCGGCAAGCTGTCGTACATCCACGTTGCCGAGCCCTCCCATTCGCTTTCGTCCTCAAAAACTACCTTTCTTATGGAAACGGCAAAGCTTGCCGCCGTGCCCTCTTCCGTATCCAGCTTCATTCTGCCTGAAAAGGTGTCGTTTCTTTTAGCCGAAAGATCACTTAATTTATAGTCTCTGATTACCGTTATTTCGTGGTTTCCTCTGTCGGTTATGTGTAAATCCAAGCTTGTGCTCTTAACCTCAAGCTCACCGACATTGATAAGTGTGATTTCAAGCGAAAGCTCTTCACTTTCCCCGTCACGCTCGATTAAACCGCCCTTCACAACGACAGGGCAATTATCTCGGCTGAGATAATTGTTGAGGACAAATATTACCTCAGGTTCTTTCATTAAGTCATTCCTTTGTTAGTTAGTCATTGTTAACACGTATAGTTACTTACGCTTTTCACAAGGTTAATTACATTATATTATAAACCAAACCGAAAAAAATGCAAGTTTAATAATACATTTTAGAGTGTTTACGGTACAACATTAACAAAAATTCACAATTCTGTCTTAATTTCTGAGCCGTTTTTCTTTACCTAAAATTTAATTTGAGATATAATCTATATCAGATATAATCCGCAAAAGAAAACATATCATTTGAGTTGTACCTTATTAGCTAAGGAGGAAAAGTATGTCATCTAAAATAACGATTAAATGGCTCGGCCACAGCTGCTTTAAGATTTCAAAGGACGGCTTCAGTTTCATCACCGATCCCTATGAACCCGAGAGCGTCCCCGGACTTAAGGCAATCGACGAAACAGCAAATGCAGTCTATTGCTCGCATGAACACTTTGACCATAATTATCGTGACGCCGTAAAAATAACCGATTCGGACAACAATCCATTTACCGTAAAAGAGATTCACTCTTACCACGACGATTGCAAGGGAGAAAAGCGCGGAAATAATATAATCCATGTTTTTGAATCCGACGGAATTAAAATCGTGCATTACGGAGATATCGGATGCGGACTTTCCCCCGAGGAAACTGAGCTTTTGAGTAATGCGGATGCCGTAATGATTCCGACAGGCGGATTTTACACAATAGATTCAAAGGCTGCCGCAGGAATAGTCGCAGTGACGAACGCAAAGATAGTCATTCCAATGCACTACAAAACAGCGGACTTCGGTTTTGATGTACTCGAGCCGCTCGAAAACTATCTCGATATATGCGGCAGATGGGTCAATATGATGAGCGACACGGTTGAAATAGGAAACGAAACAAGACATTATACCGCTGTGTTAAATCCCGCACTCAAAAAGTAATTATCAGACACAATATGAAAGGAAGATACCATGACAGATTTATGTGCAAAGGTTTTTCGTGCAATGTTTGAGTACGAATACGGAGTAACTCACCGAATTCAGCACTTCACGAAGGTACATAATTACGCCGCACTTATCGCAATGGGCGAAAATGTAGATAAAGAAACACAGGAGCTTATCGAGCTTACCGCAGTGGTACACGATATAGGAATCAAACCTGCGCTTGAAAAATACGGCTCATCGGCTGGCCCGTATCAGGAAAAAGAGGGAGAAATCGTCTCGAAGGAGCTTTTGAGAAAATGCGGAGTTGACGAAAAAGCCATAGAGCGCATAAGCTATATAGTCGGACACCACCATACATATAAAGGAGTAGACGGCATCGATTGGCAGATTATACTTGAAGCCGATTTTCTTGTAAACGGATTTGAGGAAAATCTTTCAAAGGATGCGATTGTCAGATCTCGTGATACATGGTTCAAAACGCAGACAGGCAAAACGCTTCTTAATCAAATGTTCGGACTCGCATAAGAGTAAAATAACAAACACAAAAGTTTTTGCCACGCTTTTTACAAAAAGCGTGCGGGTGTGGGCAGAGCCCACGAGAGAAAAGCGAAGCACTTGTTAAAAATGAAAAACAGAGCGAAGCGATAATAAAAAAGAGATAGGTTTGGAAGCTTAACCGAAAATGCGTAGCATTTTCAGGGCGAATGCCCGTAGT
>CAVBOS010000054.1:0-10894 GCA_963597005.1 Lachnospiraceae bacterium | reverse complement strand
ATTCATAAGAGAAGCTGCTCAAATGTTCCTAAGGATATGACCAAGACCCCTGAGGCCGAGCGCTGGGTAGCCGCTCACTGGGAGGGCGAGGTCAAGGAAGACTTCAAGAGCACACTTCACATCGTTGCGAGCGACCGTGCGGGACTTCTTGCGGATGTCACAATGCAGCTTTCGGCTATGCATATTTTCATTCACAACTTAAATTCACGAGAGATAAAAAATACATCAAATGCCCTCATTTCGGCTACAATTTCGATTAACGGTCTCGACCATTTACAGGCGGTTATCGACAGATTGATGAAAATTAAGGGCGTAATTTCAATAGACAGAAACTAAAATGAGTATTAATGTTACAACGCTGTTCTCTGACGGACTGCTTGACGAGAACAGCTATATTCTGACAGACACGGAAACGGGATATTCGGCGGTAATCGACCCTGATTTAATACGTCACACGCCGAAGTATCTTGCCGATAATTATGATATCAGGCTGATACTTCTGACGCATTGCCATTTCGACCACGTTTATTCCGCAGAAGAATTAAGAAGACTGACGGGTGCGAAAATTCTTGTGCATAAGGATGACGCAAAGGGGCTTCTTGATGCCGATATAAACCTATCGTACATAGCAGGCGGCGAGACAATAAGCTTCTCAGCCGATGAAACTTTGGCTGACGGAGAGAAAATTAAGCTTGGCAATACGGAAATAGAGGTTTTGCACACACCCGGACACACAAAGGGAAGCGTTTGCTTCCTTGCGGACAATGTTCTCTTTAGCGGTGATACGCTTTTTTCGGGCTCGGTTGGAAGAACAGATTTTCCGAGCGGAAGCTTTTCCGACATGATGAAGTCCATGAAGCGACTTAAAACGCTTAACGGTTTTCTGACGGTTTACCCCGGTCACGGTTCAAGCACCTCGCTTGAGAGTGAAATTTCACATAATCCTTACATGAACGGAATGTTTTCATAATGATATTATATATAAGCGACGATTTTTTCCACTATGAGGCGGGCAATTTGGTCAGACTCTTTTTCCCGTATGACGAGCTTAAGGTAGCTGTAATCGGCGAAGAGGTAAATTCTGACGACAATAATAAAGTTGTTGCCGAAATTAACGGAGATGATTATATCTGCTCGATTGAGAGAAACGGAAAGAATCTCACGAAAAAAAGAACTCTCACAGATCACAGTGACGAGGAATATAACATAACAAGCACGATTTTTCTTGTGTTCTCGGAGTACTGCGGCTATATGCCCAAGTGGGGAATGCTTACGGGTATTCACCCCGTTAAGCTATTCGCCGATTACAAGAAAAAGCTCGGAGAAGAAGGGGCTGTCGAACTTTTCGAAAACAAATTTCTTGTCAGCGAAGAAAAGACGGAGTTTTTGAGAAGAATAAGCCGTGTGCAGTCTCCCATAGTCGAGAATATTGACGAGAATGATTTCAGCCTTTATATCTCGATTCCGTTCTGTCCGACAAGATGTGCTTACTGCTCCTTTGTCTCACAGAGCATAGAGAAGCAGAAAAAGCTGATTGCGCCTTATGTCGATAAGCTTCTCGAAGAAATCGAGTACACGGCAAAGGTGACAAAAGAAACGGGACTTCGCCTGATTTCCGCTTACATGGGCGGCGGCACACCGACTACGCTTAATGCCGAACAGCTCAAAATGGTTATAAATAAGGTGTATGAGTGCTTTGATATGTCGGCATGCACGGAGTTCACGGTTGAAGCGGGAAGACCCGACACCATTGACCGTGAGAAGCTTGAGGCTTTGAGGGAGCTTGGCATAACGAGAATCAGCATAAATCCGCAGACTCTTCAGGACAATGTCCTCGAGAATATCGGAAGAAAGCACACTGCACAGGATGTCGTGGATGCATATCACCTTGCCCGTGAGGTCGGTATGGATAATATCAATATGGATTTGATTGCGGGACTTCAGGGTGACACCTACGAAAGCTTTGTCGATACACTCGAAAAGGTAATTAAGCTCTCGCCCGAGAATGTCACGGTGCATTCACTAGCATTAAAGCGCAGTGCCAAGATTTTCCACGAGGAAGAGACAAAGGACTACCACGGCAAGGGAAACATAGCCGACGAGATGATAGATTATTCCGTGAAGAGACTTTCGGAAGAAGGCTATGAGCCTTATTATCTCTATCGTCAGTCGAGAATGATAGGAAATCTCGAGAACACGGGTTGGGCAAAGAAAGGCACGGCTTGTGCGTACAATGTCTACACCATGGACGAGAGTCAGACGGTCGTGGCGTGCGGAGCAGGCGGTGTAAGCAAAATCAAAGACCCGTACTCTGACAGACTTGAGAGAATTTTCAATTTCAAATATTCATATGATTATCTCGACAGATTTGATGAAATCATCTCGAGAAAGAACGGAGTGAAGGATCTCTATGAGCAATTTCGCAAGCGGTTACATTAAATATATCAATAACCTCGAGCAAATAAACGATGCGGCGGTTTCCGATCCGCTGAAAATGATTACCGAGGTTGAGGACTCCTACAGAGATCACCTCGAGGATGTCGCAAGAAATATCCGAGCTCATCACGATAAAATTAAAATTTGCATGCTTGCCGGCCCCTCAAGTTCGGGCAAAACGACAACGGCTCATTTGCTTCAGACTTATCTCAGAAATTTCGGAGTGAATGCCTATATCGTTTCTATGGATAATTTTTATCTTGGCAGAGAGAACACCCCAAAAACACCCGAGGGAAAGCCCGACTACGAAACGGTAAATTCTCTTGACCTCGAGAAAATAAGAACTACTTTGGCTGAGGCGGCTTGCTCAGGAATAATTCGTATTCCGCATTTTGATTTTGGCGTGTCCCATGCTGTCGGTGAGGATACCGTTATCGACCTCAAAGACGATGATATGATTATCATGGAGGGACTTCACGCATTAAATCCTATGTTTACAAAGGGAATACCGTCTGATAAGCTCATCAAACTTTATGTAAGCGTTAAGCAGGATTTGGAGGATATCAACGGCGAAGTAATTCATGCGTCCGACATTCGTCTTGTCAGAAGAATTGTCCGTGATATGAAGTACCGCGGAAGTGATGCAGAGGAAACAATTTTGATGTGGGACGATGTCGTTGCGGGGGAAGACAAGTATATAAGACCTTACCGCCTGAGTGCCGACTACACCGTAAATTCAATTCACATTTACGAGCCGTGCGTGCTGAGAATCCCCGCAATTCCGGTTCTGAGAAAAATTGAGGAGAACAGCCCGGCTTACCGCAAGGCAAGAGAGCTTGACTCCAAGCTTATGAGATTTGAGCCGATTGCCACACAGCTTGTCCCGTCAAAGAGTATGCTAAGGGAATTTTTAGGGCCGAAATACGATCTCGATAAGTGAAAAACGGCTCTATTAACCGAAAGTTAACAATTAGAAGCTATAATAAGTTTGCAATTATCAACGGACTGTTATATAATCTAATTACAGATTATTCCACCGTTCAGATGTGGATTTAACCGCAATGATGTTTTATAAGCAAACTTTTATATGTGAAGGAGATACAAATTATGGGTATTTTTGACAATGTTTACGCAAGTGTAAAAACTTATGCTGATGTAGCAGGCAAGAAGGTCAACAAGGTTATCGACGTTTCTAAGCTCAGACTCACAATCAGCCAGATTAATTCCGAGATTTCCAAGAGATACGGCGAGCTCGGCGAGTATGTTTACGACTCAAAGAAGAGCGGTGACCTCTCCGAGGAGGAAATTGCTCTTAAGATTGCCGAGATTGACGATCTTTATGCACAGGTTTCTACAATCGCAAAGCAGATTGCAGAGATTGAGAACAAGGCTGTTTGCCCTGAGTGTGGCAGACAGATTCCGATTGATTCCGCTTTCTGTTCATTCTGCGGCTCTAAGATTGAGCATCCGGAGCCGGAGGTAGAGGAGCCTGCTGAGGAAACAGCCGAGGAGCCTGTCGAGGTCGATGTCGAGAGCGAGATTGAAATCGTTTCTGACGAAGAGCCGACAGAGGAAGCTAACGAAGAGGTTTCTGAGGAGACTGCAGAAGAGCCTGTCGAGGAAAAAGCTGAGGAGCCGACAGAGGAGTAATCCGCAGTAAAAATTAATTTTGATTAATAACATTTGGGGGAAGAAGCGTTTTGCTTTGATTCCCCTTTTTGTTTTGATAAGAATAAGGAAAAATGATATGCCTAAAAGTAAATCAAGTCAAAAGGTAGTTAAACAGAGCTTCATTCAGGGTGCGCTCATCCTGACTTTGAGCCTTGCCATAGTCAAGGCAGTCGGAGCTTTGTTTAAGATACCTCTTGCAAACATTATTTCAGAAAACGGCATGGGCTATTTCGGAACAGCGTATAACCTTTATGCCGTTCTTTACAGCCTTGCCACTGCGGGATTTCCCGTTGCAATCGCTCGACTTATCGCAGAAAATCAGGCGCTTGGCAATTATAACCAGATGCGTCAGGTCAAAAGAGTTGCATTGCCGATATTTTTGGTAACAGGTTCGGTCGGTACGCTTTTGATGATTTTGGGAGCGATACCGTACACAAGATATGTTCAAAACGAGGGTGCGGTCTACTCGATTGTTTGCCTTGCACCTTCTATCTTTTTCTGCTGTCTCGGTTCTATTTACAAGGGATATTTTGAGGGTGTTTCCAATATGACGCCCACAGCGGTATGCGAGGTTATCGAGGCACTTTGCAAGTTCGTTTTCGGACTTTCGGGAGCACTTCTTACCGTCAAGTATTTCTCAAATGAATATAATGCTTACGGAACATTCCTCGGCACTGAGGTTACAAGCCAAACGGCAATTCTTCGAACATATCAGTTTGCCGCAGCAGCAGCTATTCTCGGCGTTACAATCGGTACATTCTTCTCTTGGATTTACGGTTGGATTTACTATCACCGCCGCGGAACTCAAATCACCGAGGAGATGTATCAGCAGTCGCCGCCTGCCGAAAGCGGAAAAATCGTTGCTAAAAAGCTTATTAAAGTTGCCGTTCCGATTGCAGTCGGTTCGCTCGTCTCAAGCTTTGCCGGACTTGTCGACTCAAGCTTCCTACTGAGAAGACTAGGTGAGGTTGTCGAGAATAATTCTCAGTTGATACTTAATATGTACAGCGGCTCAATTCCGACGGAGAACCTCTCCGATTTGAGCACCATTCCGAATTTCCTCTACGGCTGTTATAACAACGGCTTGACCATTTTCATGCTCGTGCCTACTGTTACAACGGCATTCGGCGTAAGTGCGCTTCCTGCTCTCGCTTCGTCTTGGGCAAAGGGAGACAAGGAGGACATCAAGAAGAGCATTGAAACCATCATGCGAATGACATCAATCGTCACGATCCCGTGCGGCCTTGGAATCACATTCCTTGCAAAGCCGATAGCTTATCTTCTTTACGGCTCAACGGGAGCCGCAGACATTGTCGGAAGATGCCTTATTGTCCTCGGTATCGGCTCGATATTCTCGGCGCTTAGCACACCGATAACATCAATGCTTCAGGCGGTCGACAGAGCCGACCTGCCCGTTAAGCTTGTCGTGATAGGTCTTGTAATCAAGATTGCAGTCAACTACACTCTTTGCGGAATTCCGATTATCAATGTTCAGGGAGCAGGTCTCGGTTCGCTTTTCTGCTATCTTTTCCTGACAATTGTCGAGGTTGTCGCACTCAAGAGAATTACGGGTGTCAAGCTTAGCATGAGCCATACTTTCTTAAGACCTACTTTGAGTGCGCTTATCGCTTGTGGATGTGCGTGGGGAGTTAATTTCCTCATGGTCACATGCGGTGTGAGTGCAAGAATTTCTTGCTGTGTCGCAATAGTAGCCGCAGTCGTGATTTATGTTCCCGCAGTCATACTTTTGAGGGCAATTCCCAAGGATGATATGCTTATGATGCCAAAGGGAGAAAAAATAGTAAATACACTTGAAAAACACGGTTGGATAAGGTAAAATATGAATACTTCTGTAAAAAAGAAAAAATACAGCATAGATGATTTATTAGATGTAATGCATAAGCTCAGAGCCCCTGACGGATGTCCCTGGGACAGCGTTCAGACTCACGAGAGCATTCGTCGTGATTTTCTCGAGGAATGTTATGAAGCGGTCGAGGCTATCGATGAGAAAAGCCCCGAGATGATGCGTGAGGAGCTCGGAGATGTTCTCCTTCAGGTTGTGTTTCACAGCGTTATTGAGGAGGAGAAGGGCAATTTTGATTTCAGTGATGTAGTGAATGATGTTGCCGCCAAGATGATAATTCGTCACCCACATGTTTTCGGAGATACTGCGGTGAAGAATGTCGACGAGGTTTGGAGCAACTGGGATGCCATCAAGAAGGAGACTAAGGGACAGTCTTCCGACAAAGAAATGCTCATGTCCGTTTCTAAGGCAATGCCCGCACTTATGCGTGGTCAAAAGGTTGTAAAAAAGGCATCAAAGCTTGGAGTCGAGTACTCGAATAATCCGCAGAGCGATTTAAAAAAGCTTGCCGAAAAGGAGAATTTGGACGAAAAGGATTTAGGTCAAATGCTTCTTCTCATTTCGGAAATAGCCTTTAAAAATTCCTTTGACGCCGAAAAGTCACTCTATGACGAGACAAACAGATTTATCGGACAAAATTTCTGAAAAAACCTAGAAATTAGGCTCTTTTTTGAAATTATTTTTCTAATACAGAAATATAGACTTATTAGTTCGTAGTATAATTCAATTCGCTGTCGCTAATAAGCTAATAATACAAATCTATTTTGGAGGACCATAATAATGAATAAGACAGAATTAATCGCAGCAGTTGCTGAGAAGACAAATGTTAAGAAGAGTGATGCAGAGAAGGCAGTAGCAGCTGTTATCGATACAATCACAGAGCAGCTTCAGGCAGGCGAGAAGGTTCAGATTGTCGGCTTCGGTACATTTGAGGTTCGTGAGAGAGCAGCTCGCGCAGGCCGTGACCCAAGAACAAAGGAGACAATTGAGATCGCAGCTTCAAAGGCTCCGGCTTTCAAGGCAGGTAAGGCTCTTAAGGACGCTGTTAACGGCTAATTGATTTCTTTATGATAAATGCGGCTCGGAAGTTTTTCCGAGCCTGTTTTTTTGGAGGTTAGTATGAGACTTGATAAATATCTTAAGGTTTCCAGAATAATCAAACGCAGAACCGTAGCAAACGAGGCTTGTGACGCCGGCAGAGTTATCGTGAACGGAAGAGTTCAGCGTGCAAGCTATGATGTTAAAATAGGCGATGAAATAGAGCTCCAGCTCGGTGCTAGAAGCGTGAAGGCAAAGGTTCTTTCCGTTAATGAATACGCCAAGAAAGAGGACGCCCCCGCAATGTACGAGATAATTGCGGAGTCCTGAGGAAGAGCGTATGATACTTAGTAAAGCAAGTCTTCATATTTTTGATTTCTCCTCCGATATGTGTGTGCTCTCCAAGGCGTGTCTTAATTTTGTTCAGCCGGCTAACGGAGAATTTATAAATAAGCACATAGATAAAATTATGAAAGACCCCGACAGAAAAAAGGCAAGCTTCAAGCCTGACAGTGCGTTTCTCGAAACGGCTAAGGCTTATGCAGAGAGCGGAAAGACGGAGGATGACCTCGTCATTTTATCGGGAAGTATAGGTCAATATCTTTTTAATAAGCTTAAAGAGACTGACGAGCCGAGCTCGTGCGATTTTCTGGCTGCCGAATTCAGTGAGAACGAAGTTCCTTATATTGCGATAATGATTTTTAATCACAAAACAGCTTATACGCACAATGTTCTCACTACATCGGACGGCCCCGAATCGGAGGTTATCGTGCACCGTGCGATACTCTCGACAGGCGGTAAAGCGGATGCTTATGCCGTGGTGAACCTCGAGAATTTCTCTGTTATTTACAGCGAGAAAAAGAGAATAAGAAACGGTCAGGCGGCTTATGTTCTTCGTGACGATATTCTCGGAGTTGAGGCAGAGGCTTCTTCCCGTGAGGTTATAAAGGCTGTCAGCAAGGCGGCTGCCGAGGTAGCTGAGGAGCACGGCGCAAACACGGCTCAGGCTGTCGCAAAGGCAAGAAGCTTCATTTATGAGAGCTCTGCCGATGGAGAATATTTTGACCTTGAGGATGCGGCAGAAACCGTTTTTGGTGACAACAGCAATATGCAGAGCGAGTTCCGTGAGAAGCTAAACGAATCAAAGTTGCCCGAAAAGGTCAGCGTTGACAGAAGCTACGCAGAGAAGCAAAAGGGCAAGCAGAAAATCAAGACCGATACGGGAATTGAAATCAGCTTTCCTGCCGATTATGCCGACAGCTCGGATTATATCGAATTTATCAATAATCCAGACGGCACAATCTCAATAGAGCTTAAAAATATCAATAAAATTATCAACAGATAAAATAAAGGGTGAACTCAAGCGAGTTCACCCTTTTTGCATGTCTTAAATTTTAAAACTTTATGCTCTCAAACTTCTGACAAGCTCTGCCGCCGCACGAGCCTTGTTCTCGATTTCATCGAAACGACCCTCGTTAATAGCATCAACGGGAGAAATCCATGTTCCGCCGCAAGCTATGCAGTTTGGCAAAGAAAGATACTCCTTGACATTAGAAAGCTTGATTCCGCCTGTTGGCATAAACTTCATGGAAGCATATGGGCCGCTCAGTGCTTTGAGCATTCCCACGCCGCCGACTACCTCTGCCGGAAACAGCTTAACTATCTTAAGTCCCATTCTCATGTTCATTTCAACTTCGCTCGGGGTTGCGCATCCGGGGAAAACGGGAACATCATGCTCTATGCACCACTTTACCGTCTCGGGGTTTGTACCGGGACTTATGATTGCTTTTGCACCTGCTTTGACGGCAGTCTCAGCCTGTTCTGGTGTGAGAACCGTTCCGGCGCAGACGAAGCACTCGGGTACATTTTCCGATATGAGCTTTATTGCCTCAGCCGCCGCATCTGAGCGGAAGGTGATTTCTGCTGCGGGAAGTCCGCCCTTGACAAAGGTTTTTGCAAGGTCTACTGCCTTGGAAGCGTCCTC
Source organism: Lachnospiraceae bacterium (assembly GCA_963597005.1). Classification (GTDB taxonomy): domain Bacteria; phylum Bacillota; class Clostridia; order Oscillospirales; family Acutalibacteraceae; genus SIG603. The sequence continues at coordinate 1,901 of CAVBOS010000054.1, read as the reverse complement.
TATTTTTACAACGGGAATGATACCTGTGTTATACAGTAATTCTTCGATATTCTTCATGATGTTCCTCCCTAAGAAACTGTTCTGAATGTAATAGGCTGCATAATTCTGCCGCTGTCACGGTGGGTTGTGATAAGCTCGATATAAACAGCCTCAATAGACGATTTCAATTCATCCTCCGATATACTGCTGCTGACAGCTCCCGTCACGGTAAATTCGTACTCCTTGCCTGCTTCAATCGTGATTTCATTATCCGTGCCGTAGGAAACAAACGGATTTTTAGCACCCGTCAGCTCCGTAAATGTAGTCGGATAATACATCTGGATGTTGATTTGTGCGAGGTCTTTATCGGTGTTTTTGATTTTAACCGTCAGGGTGTAGGATGTTCCTCTCGAGACAAATTCCGCCGAACTTACCTCAAGTCCGCTCGGTAAATCCCTTAAATTCGGGTATTCGTTGTACGAGGAGAGGAACTCCGTGAAGCTTGTGCTGAGCTCCTCGGGGTTTACGCTGTCGCTGTGAAGTACATTCATCACTAGTACGACGGCGGCAAGGATGATGAGCGTTCCGATGAAGAAGAAAATTCCCATGAATACTCTTTTGAGTACCGTGTGGTCTTTTACCTCTATCGGTTCGTCAAGCACATATGTGATTTGCTGATTGTTTCTTTTTGGCTTACGTTTTCGTTTTTTGTTTTCAGCCATTACTTCATGTAACCTCCGTTCATTGGTGAAGCGGCATGCTCGGTATAAAGCTTGAGCACGCCCTTTTTATATTTGGGTTCCTTAGGCACCCATAATTTTCTTCTTTCTTCAAATATTTCATCGATTTCTTCTGGTGTTTTTCTCTCACCGTCAATACCGATAACTCTCAGAATTCTTTCCTTGATGTCGATTTCTATAATGTCGTTTTCCTCGACTAAGGCGATAGGGCCGCCCTCAGCCGCTTCGGGTGAGATGTGACCGATAGCAGGGCCTTTGCTTGCTCCCGAGAATCTTCCGTCCGTCAGAAGTGCGATTGAAGCCGAAAGCTCGGGGTCGGAAGAAATAGCTTCCGTGGTGTAGAACATCTCAGGCATTCCCGAACCCTTAGGGCCTTCGTAGCGAATTATTACAGCCTCGCCGGGATTGATTTTATGAGTGAGAATTGCGCTTATCGCATCTTCCTCACAGTCAAACGGTCTTGCCCTAAGAACCGCCTTGTGCATCTCCTTTGGGACAGCAGAGTGCTTAACGACACAGCCGTCGGGAGCAATATTTCCTCTGAGAACGGCAATTGTTCCGTCTGTACCGATTGGGTTATCGAAAGTCTTGATGACATCGGTGCGTTTGAGTCCCGTGCGTGCCATGTATTCATCACACTTCTCGAAGTAATCGGATTTTTTGAGGTCTTCGAGATTTTCACCGAGAGTCTTTCCCGTTACGGTCATGCAGTCAAGGTGAAGATTTGATTTAATCTCCTCCATAATTCTCGGAACGCCGCCTGCGTAGTAGAAATATTCTGCGGGCCATTCCCCTGCGGGGCGAATATTGAGAAGATAATGAGCTCCACGGTGCATTTTGTCAAAATAATCGCCGTCTATTTCAATTCCGTACTCACGGGAAATTGCAGGAATATGAAGAAGGGTATTTGTTGAGCCTGAAATAGCCGCATGCACCATGATGGCGTTTTCAAATGCTTCACGGGTGCATATGTCGGACGCTTTAAGACCGAGCTTTGAGAGTTTAACCGCCTGAATACCTGCCTTGTAGGCGAAGTCCTTGAGGTCGGGGCTTGTTGCGGGCATGAGTGCGCTTCCCGGAAGCATAAGTCCCAGTGCTTCCGCCATAATTTGCATGGTGGAAGCTGTGCCCATAAAGGAGCACGCTCCGCAAGACGGGCATGCGTGGTGCTTATAATAGGTG
>CAVBOS010000053.1:0-11245 GCA_963597005.1 Lachnospiraceae bacterium | reverse complement strand
AAGTATCACACGGTCAGAGGAAAAATCTCTTTTTATATCTTCCATTGTCTTTCTTTTAGGTAGTTTTCATCACTAAATATCCGAAAAGAAAAATACTCACAGCAGTAATTAAAGCATTCATAATGTACTCCTTTTACAAGAAAATTTCGAACATATTTTTAGAACAAGCGTTTGTCTTTATCTATATTATAGAACATTTGTTTCAAAAGTCAACCGTATTTCGAAAATATATTCGAAATATTTGTTTGCTACAATATATGGTACAATCAGTGTTCAAAACATCATTCTGTCCAAAAAAGAACAAAGTGTAAACAAGCTGTAAATTGATTGGAAGTATATTGAAAATGCAATTTTTGGGAATTATAATATAGCCATAAAATAAATTATCGATTAGAAATATTTAAAGAAAGAGAGTGCTGATTTTGTTTTTTAGAAAACTTCAGGAATTCATGTACGGACGCTACGGCACAGATAAATTTAATGTATTTTTGCTTATCCTCGGACTTTTCATGTCCCTCGTAGGCAACCTTTCAAGATTTAGTCTTATCATACTCATACCGTACATTATTTACGGCTATGCAATATTCAGAATGCTCTCTAAAAACTACGTCGCAAGACGCAAGGAGAACGATGCTTTTCTTAAAATCTGGAACCCGATAGCAAAATGGTTTAGATTTCAGAAGAGAAAATTTGACGACAGAAAAACCTACACCTACTTCAAATGCCCCAACTGCCACCAGCAACTTCGTGCACCGAAAGGCAGAGGCAAAATTCAGGTGACCTGTCAGAATTGCCGCAAGGAATTCGTCAAAAAGGTTTGATGAATTAATTTATATATGAGGAGTTATTGATATGAATGTAGCATTATTGGGAACATGGCATGTTCACGCACCGGAATACAGCGAGGCTGTCATAAACAGCGACAAGGCAAACCTTGTTAAGGTTTGGGACGCCGACCTCGAAAAGGCAAAGGCTTTTGCGGCTAAGTACTCCATTGCTTACACCGATAAGCTTGAGGAAATTCTCGAGGACGAAACAATCGACAGCGTTCTTGTCTGCACTGCAACAGGCGACCATGTAAGCGTTATCCCTGCAGCTGCTAAGGCAGGCAAAAACATATTCACCGAGAAGGTTCTCGCATTTACGACAGCTGAGGCTGAGGCTATCAAAAAGGTTGTTGACGAGAGCGGAGTTAAGTTCACTATCTCCTATCCGCACAGAACCTGGGGCAAGCTCAAGTATGCAAAGGATCTTCTTACCGAAGGCAAGCTTGGCAAAATCACATATGCAAGAGTAAGAAACGTTCACTCAGGTGTTTCCGACGGATGGCTTCCCGAACACTTCTTTGACAAGGAGCAGTGCGGCGGCGGTGCAATGATGGATCTCGGTGCTCATCCTATGTACACTCTCGCTTGGCTTTTAGGCGAGCCGAAGAGCATAACTTCCACCTTTACATCGGTTTACGGCAAACCCGTTGAGGACAATGCTGTTTCCGTTCTTGAATTTGACGGCGGTGTAATCGGTGTTTCCGAAACAGGCTTTGTATCTAAGGACAACCCGTACACATTAGAGCTCAGCGGAACGGCGGGCGCACTTCTCGTTCACGGTGACAGAGTTGCAAGCTGCAACCCCGCAACAGACGGCGAGTGGAAGCATCTTCACAACGAGTGGCTTCCGGAGAACGATCCGCTCCCGATTTACCAGTGGATTGACGCAGTTATAAACGATACAAAGGCACCGTTCGGCACAGATGAAGCTGTTGTTCTCTCCAAGCTTATGGAGGGCGCATACAAGGCATCTGAAAGCGGAGAGAAGTATTACTTCTGATTTAAACCTAATAACAAAACAGTCAGCGGCGCTCCGAAAGGAACGCCGCTTTTTCTTTACTTATACACAGACACAAAAAGGATGCCGATTAAAAAACCGACATCCTTTCTGTATTAGGTTAGAATTACAATTATTCGTTGGTTATCTGCTTATAAAGAGCAATATACTCTCTTGCACTCTTGCCCCAGGAATTATCACACTTCATTGCTCTGTCAACGAGAACATCCCAGCCCTTCTTATCGGTATTGTACTGATAAATCGCTCTGTGGATTGTGTTGAGCATATCACCGGAGTCATAGTTAAGGAAAGTAAATCCGTTTCCTTCTCCGTCGCCGCTGTCAGTGATAGTGTCCTTCAGTCCGCCCGTCTGACGGATTACGGGGATAGTGCCGTATCTCAAGGATATCATCTGAGAAAGTCCGCAAGGCTCTGCCTTTGACGGCATGAGGAACATATCCGCGCCAGCGTAAATCTTAGATGATAATTCAGGAATAAATCCGATTGTAATGCTGAATCTTCCCGGATACTTGTCAGCCATTTCCTTAAAGAAGGTCTCATACTCCCAGTCACCGCTGCCAAGAACGGCAAACTGAGCGTTCGAGAACTCCATAATATTGTCGATAGCCGATTTAACAAGGTCAAGTCCCTTATGTGATACAAGTCTTGTTACCATGCCGATAAGCGGAAGATTTGGCTTAACCTCAAGTCCGAGTCTTTCCTGAAGCTTTGCCTTATTGACCGCTTTACCCGACTTATCCTTTATGCTAAAGTTAGCATAAAGCTTATCATCGGTCTCAGGGTCGTAGAGCTTTTCATCAATTCCGTTGAGAATACCGCTCAATTTCCATGAACGCTCACGGAGAATTGGGTCAAGCTTATGTGAGAACCACGGGTCGAGAATTTCCTTTGCGTATGTCGGAGAAACAGTTGAAACCCAGTTTGAGGTCTCGATTGCGCCCTTCATAATGTTCACGCAGTCGTTCCACTCGAGAAGATTTGCACTTGCGCTCGGAATACCGAAAACATCCTCGAGAATCTCTTTCCCGTACTGTCCCTGATATTGAATATTATGGATGGTAAAGAGAGTTTTTATTCCCTTGTACCATTCCTGATTTGCATAGAAAATATGATAATAAACCGGTACAAGTCCTGTCTCCCAGTCGTTGCAGTGGAGAACATCGGGCTTGAAATCAATCGCCGGAAGCATCTCGATACAAGCTCTTGAGAAGAACGCAAATCTCTCGGCGTCGTCATAATGACCGTAAAGTCTGCCTCTCTTGAAATAATACTGATTATCGAGAAGATAATAGGTCACTCCGTCATATTTAGCCTCGTAAATACCGCAGTACTGGCGTCGCCAAGCAACCGGGACACTGATGCTGGTTACAAAATGCATAGAGTCCTTAAGTTCCTGCGGAATACTGTCATATAGAGGCATTACAACTCTGCAGCCGATAAGGCGTGTACGAAGAGCCTTTGGCAATGAGCCGGCAACATCTGCAAGTCCGCCCGAAGCAGCGAACGGTCTCGCTTCACTTGTGCAGAATAAAACTTTCATGATGAATCCTTTCTATTTTCTAAAACCACACACCAATATAAAAGACATACTCCGAGCAGTTACCCACTACTCGGAGTAGCCGTTAATCTTTCTTTGAAAGGTCTTCCTTATCAGACCTTAGTGTTCTTTGCAATGTAGAACGGATAGCTCTCAGTGCCGGACATCTTCTGACCTGCGCTGACTTCTACCTTCTTGTCAAGAACGACATAGTTGATGTCAGCATTCTCACCGATCACGGAATCCTGCATGATAACACAGTTCTTGACCTTTGCGCCCTTCTTAATCTGAACGCCGCGGAATACGATGCAGTTCTCAACCTCACCGTCGATGATACAACCGTCAGCAACGAGAGAATTGGAAACATTTGAGCCTAAGCCGTACTTTGCAGGCATATCGTCTCTGTTCTTTGTGTAAATCGGCTGCTTCGGATTCATGAAGAGCTCATTTCTGACCTTCGGATCCATAAGAGCGATGTTAGCATCGAAATAGGATGTGAGAGAAGTAATCTGATAGGAAACTCCCTCGTACTCATAGCCGTAAACCTTAGCGTCCTTAATGAGCATAGGCAAAACAACTCTGTCAAGATCGAGAAGGTTCTTGCCGTAGCAGTTCTCAACGAGAGAGATGAGATACTCTCTGCCAAGAATGTACATACCCATACCGACATTTGCGCTTGATGCAGCCTTATCTGTAACGATAGACTCTCTTACTCTGTCCTCAGGGTCGATTGTGAAGACGTTTGTGCTTACTCCGTCAACAACAGCGCCTCTGCGATAGATGCAAGTTACATCTGCGCCCTTCTCGATGTGATACTCGAGAGCATCAGCATAGTTGATGTTTGCAACGTAGTCGCAGTCGGAGAGAATTACATACTCCTCGTGAGAATTGTTGAGGAAGTTTCTTATGCTGTAAAGAGACTCAATTCTGCCGTTGTTTCTTGTGTGATCTGTTCCGAAAGGCGGAAGGAGATAAAGTCCCTCGTTCTTTCTGGAGAGATCCCAAGCCTTACCGGATCCTAAGTGATCCATAAGTGACTGGTAGTTCTCCTCTGTTACAACGCCGATTTTATTTATACCTGAGTTTACAAGGTTTGAGAGCGGGAAGTCAACAAGACGGTATCTTGCGCCGTAAGGAATTGACGCCATAACTCTTTCCTTTGTAAGCTCGCTTACTCTGTTTTCATGAACATAGGCAAAAAGGATGCCCACCGCTTTCTTTGCACGCATTATTCTACATCCTCCTTATTATGCTTCAATCATTTCCTTAGGAGCTACTACCTGAGCATCAGCTACGGTAGCCTCCGGTCCTACAACAGCAACGCCCCAGTCATCGAGGTTAGCCATGTTCTCAGGTCTTTCACCGACAACAGCACCCTTACCGATGTGAGCATTCTGAGCAACAAGAGCATACTGAACAACAGCGCCCTCCTCGATTACTGCGCCCGGAAGAATGACGGAGTTGTCAATCTTTGCTCCGCTTGCAACATAAACGCCCTGTGAAAGGACAGAATACTCGAGGTCACCATAAATCTGGCAGCCCTCAGCGACAAGTGAATTCTGAACGCTTGTGCCGTTTGCTACATAGTGAGGCGGCATATCAGGTGTTCTTGAATAAATCTTCCACTCGTTATCGTCAAGCTTGAGGTTGAGGTTAGGATTGAGAAGGTCAAGGTTAGCCTCCCAGAGAGCGTCGATTGTTCCGACGTCCTTCCAGTAACCCTCAAATGTATAAGCAAACATTCTCTCGCCTGAATTGAGCATGTTCGGAAGAACGTTGAAACCGAAGTCGTTCTTGGAATTCGGATCAGCCTCGTCAAGCTCGAGATACTTTCTCAGTTTCTCCCATGTGAAGCAGTAAATACCCATGGATGCATTTGTGCTCTTCGGGTGCTTCGGCTTCTCGTCAAACTCATAGATGCTGCCGTCCTCGTTTGTGTTGAGAATTCCGTAACGGGATGCGTCCTCAAGAGAGACTGTGTAGCATGCGATTGTGCAAGCTGCGTTATTAGCCTTGTGATATTCAACCATCTTGGAATAATCCATCTTGTAGATGTGGTCGCCCGAAAGAACGATAACATACTCAGGATTGTATCTTGCGATGTAGCCGAGGTTCTGGTAAATAGCATTTGCCGTGCCCTTATACCAGTCTGTGCCCTGCTGCTGCTCATACGGCGGTAATACTCTTACGCCTCCGTTCATGGAGTCTAAGTCCCACGGCTGGCCGTTTCCGATGTATTCATTGAGCTCCAGCGGCTGATACTGTGTGAGAACACCGACTGTGGAAATTCCGGAGTTCACGCAGTTTGAGAGCGGAAAATCGATGATTCTGTACTTTCCGCCAAATGGTACTGCAGGCTTTGCGACATTCTTTGTCAGCGAATAAAGACGGCTTCCGCGTCCTCCTGCAAGCAGCATTGCTACTACTTCCTGTTTAGGCAACATAATTGTTTCCTCCCTAATATTTCATATATATAATTGTGTGATTGGTTTTCCCTTATCATTATTATACAGTTATATAATAACAACTGTGTAATAAAATTGCAAGAATTTTATTTAAAATTATACAATATCCTAAAAGAGCTTTGTAAATTTTGTGTAGTTTGTATTAAAACTATGTAAAATTTCGGAGTAACAAAAAAGGGGAAAAATCGCCCGATTTCTCCCCTTTTTTCTATAAAATAATTTAGATTTGAATACCTGCGTCAAAGCCCGTTCTGACGGCATTTCCGACATTGGCGGCAGTTATGCAGTCTCCGACAGAGAAAAATTCTTCCGCTATGCATCTGAAGCTTTCCGAGAGTTCCTTTGATGCTCTGTAGCCTGCCGCAAGAATGACGGTGTCGGCTTCGATAAATTTTTCTTCTCCGTCCTCCTTGCACACGATACCCTTTTCACTTATGCTTGTGCACACAGTGTTCAGATGAATTTTCACGGATTTCTCGCAGTGCTTTCTTATTGCAATCTGCGGAATTTCACAGCTTGCGGCGGCAAGCGTATCTGTCATTTCCACAAGTTCGACCGTCTTTCCGAACTCCTCTGCAAGATAAACGGCGGTTTCTGCACCGACGTCACCGCCTCCTATAACAGCGATTTTGTCTCCAAGCTTATTTTGAAGAGCAAGAGAATAAGCTTCTTCTGCCGTGATGACATTCTTTCCGTCAGCTCCCGGTATTCCCGGAATAATCGGTCTTGCTCCGACAGCCGATATGATTACATCCGGTGAAAGAGCTTCGACAAGCTCGGGTGTAGCATCAGTATTAAGTCTTACGTCTATTTCTGACTTCTCGGTCATATGAATTAAATAATTCATGAAATCGCATAAATTCTTCTTGAAGCTTACCTGTTTTGAAAAAACAAGCTTGCCACCAAGGGTATCGCTTTTTTCCAAAAGGATGACCTCATGACCCCTTCCCTTAGCCGATATTGCCGCCTGCATTCCAGCGGGGCCGCCGCCTATTACGACAACTCTTTTCTTTTCTGTGGCACAAGGGACAAGTCGCTTAAGTCTCAGCTCTCTGCCGACAGTCGGATTTACCGAGCAGCCGAAATTTTTCGCTCTTGTGTAATCAAGGCAATGGAAGCAGCGAATACACGGAATAATCTCGTCCTCTTTATCGGTGCGTGACTTGGTGACAAGGAAAGCGTCGGCAATTGTACCTCTAGCCATGGAAACAATGTCCGCTCTGCCGTCTGCGAGACACTTCTCGATGTCCTCGGGATACTGATAGCCGCCGAGTGTGAGCACGGGAATATGGATTCTGCCCGACTTCTTGACATATTCGGCAAGGTATGTATTCACTCCGACAGGCAAGAAGTGGTTCGGATGGGTTATCTCCTCCGTGTCGGTCACAAATGATCCCGCAGAAATATGAGCAATATCGATTTTATCCTGAATCATCTCGAGGAAATCTACACAGTCCTTCTCAGTAAAACCGCCCTCTTCTGCAAGCTCAGAGCCTGAAATTCTGTATTCTATGAGTATCTTTCTTCCGACTCTTTTTCTTATGGCATCAAGAATCATGATAGGAAATCTTGCTCTGTTCTCGAGACTTCCGCCGAATTTATCCGTGCGCTTATTGAGAAGCGGCGACAAAAACTGGCTTAAAATAAGACCGTGGCCGCCGTGAATGAGTATCATATCGAAACCGCACTTGAGTGCATTTTCTGCGGCGTCAGCATAAAGCTCCGCAAGCTGCTGCATAACATCCTCGGTAAACATTCTTACCTTTGCGCCGGATCTTCTCGTGCTCTCACCGTTGACGGTATATACGCACAACTCTCCGTTGTAATCGTAGCCGTGATAAGAGAAGCCGAGAAGCTCAAGGCTTATCTTTGCTCCGTAAAAATGAACGGCATCGGTGAGCTGAGTCCAAAAGCGGTGTCCTTCGGGATGAAAAATATTTTCGTTTGCGTGAACGGGGTCATACGGCTTATGAATGTCCATATTCTGGGCAGAAACCGTTATGCATGCCGAGCCGCCTCTTGCTTTTTCGGCATAATAAGCAATAACATGATCGTTCGGATATTCCTCTCTGCCAGCGAGAAGATGAGCGCCTGCGGGAGCAGAACAAATTCTGTTTTTGAAAGTCACTCCGCCTATCGTAATGGGAGCGAACATATGCGGATATTTATTCTTCATAAGATTTTCCTCATTAACACAATAAAAAATTTATCATCATTTTACCACCGTAAAATAATCATATCAAGAACTTGAATTATTTTTCCCGTTAGATTATAACTAATAATTAAGAAAGTATTTCTTAAACAGCGAGAAAGGCAATATCATGGATAGAAAAAAATATATATACGAAACTCATCTTCATACCTGTGAGGCAAGCGCATGCGGCGTGGCTCACGGTGCCGATTATATCGATTATATGTCAAACCTCGGCTACTCGGGAATAATAGTCACCGACCATTTCTTTAACGGCAACTCCTGTGTGCCGAAATCTCTCCCGTGGAAAGACAGAGTGGAAAAATATCAGGCAGGATATTTAGCTGCAAAAAAAGCCGCCGAGGGAAAAAATCTCTCTGTTTTCTTCGGCATTGAATATAACTTTCAGGGCGACGAATATCTTATCTACGGTGTTGACGAAAAATGGCTTCTCGATAATCCTGACATCATGACAAAGGAGCGCACCGAGGTTTACAAAAGAGTGAAAGCCTACGGCGGACTTATGCTTCAGGCTCATCCATACAGAGAAAGAGACTATCTCTCAGCAATCAGACTGACTCCTACAGCCTGTGACGGAATCGAAGTATACAACGCTTGCAACCACCCCTATGAAAACGCTCTTGCAAGGGCTTACGCCGAAAAAGAGGGTATGACCGTTTTAAGCGGCGGCAGTGATATTCATCATCTTAGTGACGATAACAAGGGCGGAGTTGCCTTTGACCGCAAGCTCGAAAGCATTGAGGACTTTGTGAAAGCAATGTTAAATCTCGAAGGAACTCCTGTCACTTTAAGAGACGGCAAATTCACTCCCGTGACGGAATTTTCTGATGAAAACATCGTTTCAAAAGCGCCCTCTCTCCCCGTGATTGTTCACGAAAAATAACAATAAAAACGCAAACCGCTGTGCCCACAAAGAGTACAGCGGTTTTGTTTATTAAGTTTTGAACATTACCGAGAAACTTGTTGAAAAGTCTTCAGTTAGCTCAGCCTCAGGGTTTTGATAATTTTATCAAGTGCGATTTTCAACGGTCGATACAAAAGCAAAGCGACGAGGAAATTTCCTCCGCAATGAATGAAATCGAAAAGCAATCCGCTTGTGAAATAAGCCCAGAAGCCGCCGATTCCTCCGATAAAAAGATAAACTATCGAGCAAAGAAATCCGAAGCAAAGACCGTAGATACCCGATATGCAAGCCCACACAAAGGCGTTATCCACCCATCTGAAGAGCCATGCGATAAGAGCAAGAAGCGGCCATATGTAGATATACATGATAACCCATGTGTTAAATCCGTAGGTCATAGCCTCGATGAACACAAATACAGCCAAAATTCCGAAAATTCTCTCTCTGAAGCAAACTGTGAACAATATGGTTAAAAGTGACACCAGCTCGATGTTTGGCAGAAAAGCCAGCGCAACCTGTGCGACATACATAAGCACGCCGAGCATTGCCATAAGGCAAATGTCTCTTATAACCGTAGTGCGGCTTTTCATTTTATCAGTAGCCTTCTGTGAATGTCAGCTCGTAGTGATCTCCGTCAGCCACCATTGTGTCTGTTGCTCCCGTTGTGAGAGTCTCGCCGTCCTTAGTGATGCACCACCACTCCTGGTTGTCCTCGTTTACTGTCTCACCGTCAGCTGTGATAATGTAAAGGCCCCAGTCTGTCTGGTTGTCCTCAACAATCTGTGCGTCAAGAAGAACCGTCTCAAGGTTCTCTGCGCTTGTCTGGCAAACATATTCATTAGTGGACTTATCCTTATGGATAACCTCGACTGTGACTGTCTTTGTACCCTCGTTTACCTCAGGTCTTGTGTTGGCATATATTACTCCGAATACTGCAACAAGCACTACGAGTACGACAGCCACGATAGCTATCACTTTTTTGTTTGACTTTTTTTCTGTCATATTAGGTTTCCTTCCGCCGAATTCTACGGCACAAAATGTAGTCTGCTTTCGGTCGCCGAAAGCTGTATAAGTATATTTTAATTTTGCCGAAAAGTCAACAAATGCCGCATTCTGCGATAAATTTGCGATAAAAAAGAGCCTTTCCGAAGCGAAAAGGCTCTGATTTTCTTATTTTGCGTAGTCGACAGCTCTTGATTCACGAATCATGTTAACCTTGATCTGTCCCGGATAACTCATTTCCTGCTCAATCTTCTTACAGATGTCACGGGCGAGAAGAGTCATCTTTTCGTCATTGATAATATCAGGCTTAACCAGGACTCTGATCTCACGACCTGCCTGGATAGCGTAGCATCTCTCTACGCCGTCAAAGCTCTGAGTAATCTCTTCGAGCTTCTCGAGTCTCTTAATGTAGTTCTCGAGATTCTCTTTTCTTGCTCCCGGTCTTGCGGCGCTGATTGCGTCGGCAGCCTGAACCAAGCATGCAATAATTGTTTTTGCCTCGACGTCGCCGTGGTGAGCTGCAATAGCGTGAATAACTGCTTCGCTCTCCTTATACTTTCTTGCGACCTCGACGCCGATATCAACGTGTGAGCCCTCAATCTCATGATCAAGTGCCTTACCGATATCATGGAGAAGTCCCGCTCTTCTTGCAATAGTCGGATCAAGTCCGAGCTCCGATGCCATCATACCCGAAAGGTATGCGACCTCAAGCGAGTGATTGAGTACATTCTGACCGTAGCTGGTACGATAACGCAAACGTCCCAGAAGTCGAACGAGCTCATGATTGATGCCGTTGACGCCTGCGGCAATGACCGCTCTTTCGCCCTCGGCTTTGATTGTGGCTTCAACCTCACGGCGAGCCTTTTCTACGGTTTCCTCAATTCTTGTCGGATGAATTCTGCCGTCCTGAATAAGCTTTTCAAGTGCAACTCTTGCAATCTCTCTTCTTACAGGCTCGAAGCTGGAAATGGTGATAGCCTCAGGAGTATCGTCTATGATAAGATCGACTCCGGTAAGATTCTCGATTGCTCTTATGTTGCGTCCTTCACGGCCAATTATGCGGCCCTTCATTTCATCGTTGGGTAGAGGAACTACGCTGATGACGGCTTCCGAAACATGGTCTGCCGCACATCTTTGAATTGCCAGAGAGATAACCTCTCGTGCCATTTTGTCTGAGTCATCCTTGAGTTGCTGCTCATAATCCATGATTTTGAGTGCTTTCTCGTGGCTGAGTTCACCGTCGAGTGTATCGAGGATGTGAGCCTTAGCCTGCTCTACCGTAA
>CAVBOS010000052.1:0-11300 GCA_963597005.1 Lachnospiraceae bacterium | reverse complement strand
CGTGGGCTCTGCCCACACCCGCACGCTTTTTGTAAAAAGCGTGGCAAAAACTTTTTCCTCTTTTTCCTCTTACCTCTTCTTAAAAAAAAGCGAAGCAAAAACTTTTACGTTTCTGCTCCGCTTTAATTACTTCGTCAAATCTGCCGTGCCGTACTCAATCACTTCTTTCAGATTCTCTATATTCATCTCTATCTGATATCCGATCTTTCCCGCACTGAAAAATATCGTATCATACAATATCGCCGTTTCGTCAAATGTCGTTCGGAAGAATTTTTTCATTCCTATCGGTGAGCATCCTCCGTGCACATATCCCGTCAGCGGCAAAAGCTCCTTCGCTTTCAGCATTGCTATCGCTTTCTCGCCTACTGCCGCCGCTGCTTTCTTCAAGTCAAGCTCACACTCCACGGGTATCACAAAGACATAGTGTTCCCCCGATTTTGCGACCGTCACCAAGGTTTTGAACACCCTATCGGCTTCCTGTCCCATCACGCTTGCGACTTCCGTTCCCGATATTGCTTCTGTATTTGCATAGGAATGTGGTGTATACTCCACCTTTGCGGCATCCAAAATCCGCATGACATTAGTTTTTTCTTCTTCCTTATTTTTCTTTGCCATTTTAAGCTCCCAAAGCATTGCTTCGCTTTTCTTTCTTAGTGAGATAAGTAAAGAATATCAGAAAAGCAATCGTTTGGCAAACAGAAGAACAAGGTGTTGCCAAAGAAATTAAGAAAACCGATGTCGGCACGACCTTACTCATAGCATATGCAACGGGAATTCTTATGCAGAATGCCGCAAGTGTGCCCTGAAGCATGACGAATGTTGTTTTTCCGCATCCGTTCATATAACCTAAAAGGCAGAACATAAACGATGTGATTATCGTATCGATTGCATAGCCTCTGAGGAATTCTCCCGCCGCCACGCAAACATCGTGATCGTTCGAGAATATCGCCGCAAGATTTGCACCGTAGAACCATGCGATATATGCCATAATTACACCGACCGCAAGGCTCGATAAAATCGCATACAAAAGGAATTTTCTCGCTCTGTACATTTTTCCCGCACCGTAATTCTGCGACACAACAGCACTCATAGCCTGAGCGAACGCAGACGGCGAGAGCATGATAATCTGACAAAGCTTTTCGGCAACGCCGACACCAGCCGAGACAATAACACCGAGAGTATTCACTATAGTCATGACAACCGTGAACGATATTGACACGAGAAGATCCTGAAGTGCAATCGGCAGACCGATTTTCACGACCTCTTTAATTTCCTCTCCGTAATTTTTAATTCCTCTCATTTTAACACGGAACGGAAGTCCCATTTTTTTGAGGAGCATAATCGAGATGAGCACGCTTATTCCCTGAGCCGCAACTGTTGCAATAGCCGCACCTGCCGCCGCCATATGGAACACGCCCACCAAAAGCAAATCGCCGCCGATATTTATAACGCATGCAATTGCCACCGTTATCATAGGAATTTTTGAATTTCCCATTCCTCTCATGATACCCGAGAGAATATTATATGCCGTGATAAACAGTAGTCCCGCACCGCAAATGGAAACATAGTAAACGCACTGGGTAAGTGCCTCATCGGGAACATGCATCAAAAGAGAAATCTTCTTTGCAAAGATTATCATAAACGCTGCCAGCGTAAGACCCATTATACCGAAAAGCCAGATGCTTCCCTCTATAACTTTTCCGCATTCATCGTGTCTGTTCTGACCGATTTTTCTGCCCATCATAACGGTAGTGCCCATAGAAAGTCCCGTTATTATCGACTGCACGGTCTGAAGTATCATACTTCCGCTTGACACCGCCGAAACATCTGATGCCACTCCGAATCGTCCGACTATCATAAGGTCTGCCATGCCGTAGCAAGCCTGAAGCACAAGTGCCGCTAAAATCGGCAGACAGAACTTTAGAAACGGCAAATAAATTTTTCCGCTTGTGAAATTCTGTTCTGATTTCATAATTCTTACCTCCATAAGTCATAAAAAAAGGATAAGATGGCAACTTATGTCGGCATCTTATCCGGTACTACGGTATTCCGTTTTTGTCCTCCGATGAACAGCCGTAGTATAGCACAAGAAAAATTCAAATGCAAGAGTTTATTTAAATAAACAAGTGCCCCAAGAAAATCAAATCTCAGGGCACTCTTATTTTATTCTTTTACGGTGCTGTCGCAGTCATAAAAATCAGCTTCAGAAGTAACTAATTTAGCATACATATCATCATACTTTTCAAATCCTGGATAGATATATTTTGATGTTTTCAAATGGCCATTATCATAAACTGTAGGAATTTCATAATTTGAAACATCAACATCAGCTGTTCCGTCATTTTTTATGAGCACATTTGTAAACGCAATATACCAATAATAACTGAATTCTCCGTCCGGGTCAGTGACTGTATTTTTAAATATTAAGTATATTTTATTATCTTGTGTTCCGTTCCAAATATGAGCTGTACTACCCCAAGAATTATTTTCAACTTCCTTAGGATGCATAAAATATGCTCCTATATAATCACTGCTGTTTAAAGAAGACTCTTTCCACTGAGCAACTTCCTCTGTACGAACATCATCGGCTGCATTCTTCATCAAATTTATTGTTTCATCGGGGATTTGCTCAATAGATGTTGCATAGTAATCAAGTCCCTCTACAGTATAAGTATAACTATACGATTTCGGTATAGCATCATATGTTTTTAAACAATAGTTAAGTAATTGCTCATGCTCCCATTCACTGTTGCCTGAATCAAATATATATGTTGAAGATGTTGATGCATATATTGTTACCTTTTCTCCGTTTGAAAGATACGAGTCCTTCCTTACGTGGTAATATATTTTATTGTCTTTCTTATTTTTAAGAGTTAATTTTCCGTTATGATAAAATCCCTCTATATCACTGTTACTAATACCAGAAACGCTTATCTCAAGATATTCATCACCGAAAAGATCTATCGTCTTAGGATCCTTAAGGTCTTTAACCTCAATTTCCATTTCTGTTCTTGTCGGCTTCGAGAGTAGGTTTTCAATGCAGTAATTTATATAGTCTTCTTCAGTAGTATAACCACTATACGGATGCACTTTCAATTTATCACCGTTTGACAGCTTAGACTTAGTATTTAATGATTTATTTTCTTCGTCTTCTATGTAGAAAGAAGTATATATAGAATCAATATTGTCTTCACTTTTGTTGCTTACCTCAATCGTAGCGTAGCCGTTGTAACCCGTGATTGTGTAGTCGAGGTCTTCAAACGGGTCAAATGAACCGAGCTCGGGCAAATCGTGTATCTCGTACTCGAGAACATCTCCCGATTTATTTTTAAATCTGATTCCGTAAGCCTTGAATGCCGCCTCGTCATAGGTGAGCGTCAGCTCAATTTTGTCGCCGTTCTTGAGGTTTTCATAGTCTTGCTTGAGCTCTAAGTCAATATCACCGTAAAGGTCGATTTTGGCGGTAAGCGGATCGGTATTCTTACTTGTAAGGCAGTTATTCACTATGTCGTCAACAAGTTCCAGCTCGTCAAAAGAATCCATGTCTGCTTTTCCGTATCCGTCAGCGCCCGAAACAGTAATAAAACTTTCGATGTAATCTCTGACGTCAACCTTCTTCGAGCCACATGCCGAGAAGCTGAACACAATAGCGAGAAAAGCCGCCACCAATATAATTTTCTGTCTCATTTTTGTCACACTCCGTTATATCATAGAGATTTGATTGGGATATAGATTAAATTTATAATATAACAACCGATTAAAGAATTCAATAGAAAATCCCCGATTTCATCAAGAAAAATCGGGGATTTTGAGTTTTAAATTTGTATTTTAAAGCAAGACTTTATTTTTCTCCGAAACCAGAGAAATTTTCTCTCTTTTTCGAGATTATTCGAAGAACTTGTCGTGAACAGCCTTGACTGCTCTGTCTGCGTCTTCAACATCAACGAGAACGGAAATCTTAATCTCGGATGTGGAAATCATTCTGATATTGATATTGCTTGAGTAAAGAGCCTCGAACATATCGCTTGCAACGCCGGGGTGAGTTTCCATGCCTGCGCCGACGATTGAAATCTTTGCTACCTTATCGTCATAAGAAACAGAGTTTGCACCGATTGCCTCCACATAAGGATTAAGAATCTCAACAGCCTCGTTCAAGCTGTCCTCAGCGATTGTGAAGGAAATATCCTTTGTTCCGTTTCTTCCGATAGACTGAAGAATGATATCGACGTTGATGTTCTTAGCAGAAAGCTTTGAGAAAATCTTGAAAGCAAGACCCGGCTTATCCGGAACACCGATAACTGAAATTCTGGCAACGTTTGTATCCTTGGCAACGCCACTGATGAGCATTTTTTCCACTTTAGCATCCTCCTTAACGATGGTACCTGGTTTTCTTGTGTAGCTTGAAAGAACCTCAAGCTCAAGGTTATATTTCTTAGCGAGCTCAACGCTTCGGTTGTGAAGAACCTGTGCGCCGAGGGTTGCGAGCTCGAGCATCTCATCATAGGAGATTACGTCAAGCTTTCTTGCACCCGGGATTTTTCTTGGGTCAGCTGTGTAGACGCCGTCAACATCTGTGAAAATCTGGCATCTGTCAGCATGCATTGCGCAAGCGATTGCAACTGCGCTTGTGTCTGAACCGCCTCTTCCGAGTGTGGTCATATCGTCAAAACGGTTAACTCCCTGGAAGCCCGTTACGACTACGATATTCTTCTTGTCGAGCTCCTTGCGGATTCTCTCGGGGTTTACCTTACGGATTCTTGCGTTTCCGTAATTAGAGGTTGTGAGGAAACCAGCCTGCCAGCCCAAGAGGGAAACAACGGGGTAACCGAGCTTCTCGATAGCCATGGCAAGAAGTGATGCGCTCATCTGCTCGCCCGCTGTCAAAAGCTGGTCCATCTCTCTCTTTGAGGCGTGGGGATTAATCTCGTTAGCCTTCTCAATCATATCGTCTGTTGTGTCGCCCTGAGCGGAAACGACAACGACAACATCGTTGCCCGCCTTGTATGCACCTGTGACGATATCGGCAACGTTAAATATACGCTCGGCGTCCTTAACGGAAGAACCGCCAAACTTCTGAACTATCAAAGACATTTTACTCTTTCCTTTCTTGATAGGGTTTTACTCAATAACTATTCTTGCTCCGTGAGGGTCAGCCTTCAAAACCTCAACTCTCCAGCCGTTTATGCCGTGCTCCTCGAGTCTCTCGAGTGCCTTCTCGGTGTAGTCAGTGTTGTCAGCCTCAATCATTGCCATAATTGTTGGGCCAGCACCTGAAACGTACGTGCCGAGAGAACCAAGCTCATAGCTCATTCTGAAAACAGTTTCATAATTATCAATGAGACCCGATCTGTACGGCTGGTGAATTTTATCCTGAACGGCAACTCTTAAATTCTCGAGGTTACCCGAGAAGAGCGAAGCCGTCATAAGTCCTGTTCTTGAAAGGTTGAATACAGCGTCCTGACGGGAATACATCTCAGGAAGAACCTTTCTTGCCTCCTCCGTTTTGAGCTCGAAGGGAGGAATCATTACTGCAAAAGCGATTTTCTCGGAAACTGGAACGCTTACGCTGTAAACACGGTTGCAGTCCATTGCCGAAGCGACAAGGCCGCCTGAGATAGCAGGGGTTGTGTTGTCGGGGTGTCCCTCAATCTTGCAAGCAAGATTGATGAGCGCATGCGTCGAAAGCGGTGAGCCTAAAAGTCTGTTTGCTCCGAGAATTCCGGCTACTATGCAAGCAGAAGACGAGCCGAGACCTCTTGCCATAGGAATGTTGTTCTCCTGGCGGATCTTAAGTCCCGGTATTTTTTTACCGCACATATCGTAGACTTCTTTAGCCGCCTGAAAAATGAGGTTAGATTCATCTGTCGGAACAACGGTATCATCCACCGACTCAATGTCGATTTCGTCCCACTCCTCCATCCAGACTCGGTTCATCATTGTGAGTGCGATTCCGAGTGAATCAAAGCCCGAACCGAGGTTTGCGCTTGTTGCGGGTACATCTATTCTTATCATGTCTTTACCCATCCTTTATTAATAATCGGATACTCTTATCTTAGAGAGAACCTTGATTCCGTGCTTCTCGAGCTCGGCGAGTTTCTCCTCAATTTCATATTCAGGAAGTGACGGCGTGATAAATCCAGCCTCGCCCTCCTCACGGTTCTTTCTTGCAAGCTCTCTTACAGGACCGAATACCTCATCAGCCTTCTGAAGTGCGTACTCCTCGCTTACAGTCTGAACTCTTACATAGAAGGAAGTTACATCATTCTTGATATCGTCGACAAAGCCTTCCTTGGCGTCGCCCCAGTAAAGGAACTTTCTTGAAGTCTGCTGCTTAGCACAGTCGATAACATCAGCAACAACTGCCGAAGCTGTCGGAAGCTTACCTGCGCCCTTTCCGTAGAACACAACATCGCCTGTTGCGTCGCCGCGAACCATGATTCCGTTGAATACATCGTCTACATTTGCAAGCTGAGACTCTCTGGAAACGAACATCGGACAAACCTTAATTTGGATTTTTCCGTTATCCTGCATCTTGACAGAACCGATAAGCTTGATAACTCCGCCCCAAGCCTCTGCGTAATCAACGTCGGCAAGAGTAATCTTTGTGATTCCCTCGGTGTAGCATGACTCAGGATAAACATGACTGCCGAATGTCAGAGATGCGAGAATGCAAATCTTTCTGCAAGCGTCCTGTCCCTCGATGTCGGCTGCGGGGTTTCTCTCCGCATAGCCAAGCTCCTGAGCAAGCTTGAGTGCGTCCTCAAAAGCCATCTGCTCACGAATCATCTTTGTGAGAATGAAGTTTGTTGTACCGTTTAATATACCTGCTATTTCACTTACTTCGTTTGCGGCAAGGCATGTGGAAATCGGTCTGATAATCGGAACTCCGCCGCCTACGCTTGCCTCAAAGAGGAAGTTAAGATTGTGTTTTTTTGCTATTGCGAGAAGCTCTGCGCCCTTTGCGGCTACAAGCTCCTTGTTTGATGTGACAACGTTCTTGCCGTTCTCAAGGCATGCCTTAACGAAGTCGAATGCGGGATGAAGTCCGCCCATAACCTCGACAACCGTGCTTACCTCGGGATCGTTAAGAATGATATCGAAGTCCTTAACAAAAAGATTTGCGTAAGAAAGCTGTGGGAAATCCTTTCTGTCAAGTATGTACTTAATAGTGATTTCTTCGCCCGCTCTTCTTGCGATGCTCTCTGCGTGAGTTAAAACTACCTCCGCTACTCCCGAGCCGACTGTTCCGTGTCCAAGTATTGCTATTTTTGCCATTTTATATTCTTCCTTTCGGATAATCAACCGATTATACTGTCTATTTTAATTACTCCGTCAACACTTTTGAGCATTCCGATAAGCTCGTCTGCCTCAACCGTCATTTCGGATGAGCTTGCGCTTATCGTGACGAAGGCTCTGCCCTTGACGGGAATATTTTGGTTTACTGTCAGAATGTTTGCGTTCACCTCATAAAAAACCTCCAAGAGGTTCATGAGTGCTCCCGGCTTATCCTGAAGAACCACCTGCATGGAAACCATGCCGCTCGAGTCCTTTTTCTTGTACGGAAAAACTCCGTCCTTGTACTTATAATAAACACTGCGGGAGATGCCCGCCATTCGTGCCGCTTCGGAGGTATTCCCTGCCTCACCGCTCTCAAGAAGTGATGTTGCGTAGACTACTTTTTCATAAATCTCCGGAAGCACAGACTTGTCTATTACAAGATATGAATTATTTTTCATTTATCGTCCACCGTCTATAAACATTTGTACTGTAACGGTAAACAGCTTATCATAATTTTTTATCAAAATCAAGAAAAAAGCCACTGAAATTTCTTCAGTGGCTCAATATCGTCATTTTACCCATTTTATTCCAAAGTCAGGAATAATTTGTGTGCAATTATGCGATAGTATATTTTCTTATGTGCTTTAACCTACAGCCTCCACATTATCGTCATCGGGATAATATATATCATCCGAGGAATCGGGATCAGGCTCTGTCGTCGGATCGGGTTCCGGCTCATATGTCGGCTCAGGCTCCGGCTCATATGTCGGATCAGGCTCAATCGTCGGATCCGGCTCATATGTCGGATCGGGTTCGATTGTCGGATCTGGCGTTTCCGTGGCGTTCGGATCAGGTGTAGCCGTAGCGTTCGGATCAGGCGTTGCCGTTGCGTAAGCCGCTGTAGATGTCTTGTTGTAGTGCAGGTGATCGCTGCCTGCATCACAAACATCGGGGAGATTGGAACTGCTGTACCATCCGCCCGCAACATTCGTGCAGTAGCTTGAAGCAAGAAGTCCCGAATCACGGCAGAAGTACTTGTACTCAACATTATCGGAATATGTGAAATCTGTCGAGTAGTTGTAGCCGTAGTTCTCCGTCATATAGAGCATTGCCTGACGCCACATGGTCTTTGCGGCAGTATCTGTCGAGACTGAAGACGGCATATCGTAACCTGCCCAGCAGCCTGCAACAGCAATCGGAGTGCCTCCGACAAACCAAACATCGGAGTAGTCATCTGTTGTACCGGTCTTACCGTAAATAGTCCAACCGTCAATCTTTGTCTGATAACCCGTACCGTTGTTGCCGTAAATAACATTCTGAAGAAGCTTATTCATGATAGTAGCGTTATCTTCAGATATAGCTCTCTCGCCGACATTATTTCTGTTGTCGACAATAATATTTCCGCTGTTATCCTTAATATAATAGAAAGAATAAGGCTTGTTGTAAATTCCGCCGTTTCCGAAAATCTGGAATGCGGCTGTCATTTCCTCTACGGTGACGCCGTTGTAAAGACCACCGATAGCAAGGGCAGACAGTGAGTACTGGTCAACCGCCGCATCGAGCGTTGTGAAGTGAAGCTTGTCTGTGAGGAACTCATAGCAGCTCTGAGTTGTCAGCTGCTGAGCAAGCTGAGCCGCAGGAGCGTTCTGAGAAATCTCGATAGCAGTGTCTACATTCATATATCCCGTGTATGTACCCGAGAAGTTGTTAGGTCCTGCCGTACCGTCGTCGAAGTAACCGACAATTCCCTGGTCTTTAAGAACAGATCCGTAGGTAATCGTGTTCGTCTCAAGTCCGAGCGCATAAACGGAAATCGGCTTGAAAGAAGAACCTGCGGGTCTTGTGGTCTGAGTAGCACGGTTTGTGAGAAGGTTTGCGTTCTTTGTGTATCTCGAACCGACGATAGCCAATATTTTGCCCGAATAGTCCATCATGTAGTAACCGAACTGCATGGACGAATCGTCGATTAAATCATAAGAGGTCTGCGTAAATATCTTCTCAATGTTGGACTGAATGTCCTCGTTGAGACAAGAGTAAATCTCAAGACCGCCGTTTGTGATCATCTGAGCCGCATAGCTTCTTGAAATATTCATCTGCTCTGCGATTGAATCAATCATCTCATAGTACATGTTCTCAATGTACCAGTTCCAAACGCCGTCTGTGTCGTCTGTCTCTTCCTCGGCATCAAGCTCACCCGTTGTGGAAACGAACGAGAATGCCCAGTTCATATTTTCTGACTCCGCCATAGCGTCGTCATATTCCTGCTTGGTAATGTAGCCCTGAGAATACATCTCGCCCAAAACAACCTGCTGACGAGCCTTGTTGTTCTCGGGGAAAATCATTGGAGTGTAAGCGTACGGGTTCTGAGTGATACCCGCAATAGCGGCACACTCCGCAATGTCACAATCCTTAATATCCTTGCCGAAGTATGTCTGAGCAGCCGCCTGAACACCGTTACATCCGCTTCCGAAATAAACATAGTTCAGGTAATACTCCAAAATTTCATCCTTGGAATATTTCTTCTCAAGGTTAAGTGCCGAGAAAATCTCTCGAATCTTACGGTTAATGGAAACCTCGTCATCCTTGGTGATGTTCTTGATAAGCTGCTGGGTAAGTGTGGAACCGCCGGCTCCGCCCTTGCCCGTTGCCATCTTGACAACAGCACCGAAAGTGGTTCTCCAGTCAACACCGTTATGCTCGTAGAAACGCTTATCCTCGATTGCAACCATGGCATTTTTCATGGAGTCGGGAATATCAGCAAAATCCACCCAGCTTCTGTTCTCCGTTGCGTAGAACTTCATGTACTCGGTGTAGTTTCCGCTTCCGTCATCCACGTAAACGGTACTGGACTGATTCATCTTAAAGGATGAAAGCGCCGCAATCTCGGTGTTTCTCTGACTCCACACATACTTTCCGACCGCAAAAAGAACTATACAGCCGGCAACCACAAGCGTGATGAAAAGTGTGAGAAAAAGCTTCCAGATCATTCCGAAAATGCTTTTTGCGGTTGCTCCCGCAGAAACTGCAAATTCATCATCGGCAGCAGCCGTGCTGGATTTCGTGCGGGTCACACCGTACTTATTTATATCTTTATTATTAAACAAGAATTAACCTCCCTTTCAATAAATGGTTTTCCGTATCATGATAAATTAAAGCAATATTTTGCCTCGCAAGGCGAGACATACGCACTTTGATTATAGTTGTTCGGACATTTTTAGTCAAGCAAGCTTTTCGTGTTCACAATAATTTAGCACTTTGTTTTCAAATCTCGGGCATTTGCTCGAAAGAAGCTTGCTTTCCTTTATAAGGAAAGGTAAGTGCGCACGAAAACAGCATGGGGGCTTTTCTCTCGTCCCTTGAACCATACTTGTGGTCACCGACAATCGGATATCCCCTTGATGAAAACTGCACCCTTATCTGATGACTTCTTCCCGTGTGAAGTCTTATCCTCACAAGACTTGTTTCTTCGTCAGTCGATAAAAGCTTATATTCAAGCTTGGCTTTTTTAACGCCTTTTCTCTCACGCTTTACGACAAACACCTTGTTTTTTCTTGAATCCTTGAACAGAAAATCTTCAAGAATTCCGTTTTCAGGCGGTACTCCGTGAACACATGCGATATATTCCTTAATAAGCTTTCCTTCTGAAATAAGCTTTGAAAAATAAGCGGCAGTCTTTTTGTTTCTTGCAAAAATCATCACGCCGCCGACGTTTTTATCCAAACGGTGAAGCGTGAAAATTTCTCCGCCAAGCTCACTTGAAAGTGCCGCAGGCATTTCCTTTTCGGAGTCAAGTCCGACAGGCTTTATGCAAACTACTATATCATCATCGACAAAAAGCTTTTTTATCTCTTCCATATTCGTCTCCGTGTAATCAAAAACAGCCCGTTAAGGCTGTTTTCTCATCATTCTATACCGTAGCCTGCCTCAATGAGTCTGTCGTCGACATATCCGCCGAGAAGTTCCTCATATGCTTCAAAGGTGATTTCCTCGTTATACTCCGGCGACTCAGGTGTGTATTCCTT
>CAVBOS010000051.1:0-11300 GCA_963597005.1 Lachnospiraceae bacterium | reverse complement strand
TATATATATATATATATATTAACGATTATTTTTATTCGTTAAAGTTAATCTAACGATTTTGTTATACTTTCAATTAATATAAATCAAACTTGAAATGCGAAACATTTTCGCAAAACCCTGTAAATCATGCGGGTTTTTAATGTATTTCAAGATACAACACATCGTCTTGATTTTAACACAGCAGACAACTTAAATCAAGTTTTATCAAAAGTATGTGACACAAATATGAGCTTAAAAAAGCTGTCTTATTTTGTCACAAAATATATTGACAAGTATTTTTGTATATAACTTTCACAAAGAAAAGCAAATATTAAAGCCCGGATTTTTCAGAACAATAAAATTTTAGCACTTTGCTTTTCTAAAGTCAAATTGTATAGCTCATTTTTTCGTGCGTTCTTTGCTTTCTTAGGCTTTGACCGAGTCGGCAAGCCAAGAATTTCTTGCAAGACGGATAAGAAACGCTATTCCGAGGAAAGAAAGCTGTACCGCCATGGCAATCCATGCGCCCTGAAGTCCCATGCTTTTTGTGAGTAAAAGAGAAAGAGTAATTCTTATGCCCCACATCGAAGCGAAGTTGATAAGACTGGGAGCAAGAGTTTTGCCCGCACCTCTGAAAACACCGTTTGCAACGATTGAAGCGCCGAAAAGCGGCTCTGCAAGAAGCTCGATTCTTAGGCACTTAGTCGCAAGCGAAACAACATCCGCATCCGTGCTGAGTAATCCCACAACAAACGGCGCCGCCGCAAACATTGCCGCACCCGTTATCGCCATAATGCTCATGCCGAGAATGGTTGCCATCCAGCCGAGTCGCTTTGTGAGGTCGGTTCTCTTTGCCCCTATGCTCTGACCAATGAGCGTGGTTGCCGCCGACGAAATACCATAGCCGGGCATGTAGCAAAGTGCCTCTGCCGTAACGCCGAAGGAGTTAGCCGCAATGGCAACAGTTCCGAGCGGTGCGATAATTCTCGTGCTCACAACCTGTGCGCCCGTTGTTATCACCTGTTCGAATGCTATGGGCAGGGAGATTATAGCCGCACGCTTTAATATCGCCTTTTCAAAAACGGTTTTCTCGCCACTTCTGAGCTTCAGAACGGGACTTTTCACAAGCTGAAAATACATCATGAACAACGCCGTCAAGGTTTCGGCAGACGCTGTTCCCAGTGCCGCACCCATTACACCGAGGTGCAAGCCGTAGATAAACACCCAGTTAAAAACAACATCCCAGAAGCACATCATAACATGAAGCGCACTCGGCACACGCATGTTTCCCGTTGCCTGAAGCATTGCGCCCGCAAGGGTATTGAGTTCAACAAGCGGAAGCGACAAGCCGTAGACAAGGAAATATTTTGTCGCATCGGCTACAATGTCGTCATTGCCGCCAAGAATAAACGGAAGCGGCTTTGCTATTGCCGCCGCAATAACCGCCA
Organism: Lachnospiraceae bacterium; assembly: GCA_963597005.1. Lineage (GTDB taxonomy): Bacteria > Bacillota > Clostridia > Oscillospirales > Acutalibacteraceae > SIG603. The sequence goes on along the minus strand of CAVBOS010000051.1, from coordinate 9,873 downwards.
AAATAAGGCTAAGTCCCACGCAGACAAAATACGACTGCCGCATGACGTTTCTTGCGTGCTTTTCATCGCCCGCACCGATTGCATGCGCCACCTGAACACTGAAACCCGTGACTATTGCCATGTTCACTCCGCCGAAAAGCCATGTGGTGGAGGACACAAGTCCGATTGAAGCAGAGCCCTCCGCACCGAGTCTTCCGACCATGGACGCATCGATATACTGCATGACAATCGAGGAAATCTGTGCCAATATCGCAGGCAATGCAAGTTTTAAGATAAGCATGACCTGTTCGTTAAATGTGAGAGCCTTTCCCGCTCTCATTTCCGCCAAAAAATCTCTTCTCATTATACAACTCCCCAAAAACAACAAATATAAAATCTGATTCAGATATATGCCGACAATAAATATTATTTCACACTGACACAAAAAATTAAACTCAGTCGCAAGAAAAAACACCCGCCATATGTCACGAGTGCATTTTGCATTTTTCTTAACTTAGCTTAGTCGCCGACAGACTTAAACCATTCCTTCAATAACCTAACGTATCTTTCGTTGTCCTCGACAAAGCACATATGACGGCAAGCCCTGAAAAGCTCCCACCTCGAATTTGGAATTCTGTCATACATATACTTTGCGATGTACGGAGTGCAAAGATCGTTTCCGCCGTCGATTATGAGCGCAGGCTCTTTTATGTCCTTCAAAAGTTCTGTAACATCAAAGTCCTTTAGCGTGCCCGCAGGGGTAAACTCATTCGGCCCCCAACCGCAAACATAGGATTCCGTACCCGATTTTTTCTTTCGGTTCACGCACTCGTAGGTGCTCGTCTTTCCTGCGGCATGGCGCACCATGTATTCGTCCACCGCCTCAAGATAATCCTCTCCCGTGTAATCACCTGTTCCGTCTGCCTTGGCGATTGCCGCACGCATTTTCTCAGGCAACTCCTCAATCATTCTGTACTGCTCCTTCTCCCAGAGTCTCGAGCTTGGAAGCGTACTTGAAAGAATGATGCTCTTTATGCCCTTTGGATTATGCTTGCAGACATACTCGAGAAGCAGCATGCCACCCCAGCTTTGGCCGAGAATATGCACCTCTTCAAGTCCCAGCTGTTCTCTGACTGCCTTGAGCTCGCCCATCCATGTGTCCATATTCCAAAGCTCCGGGCAACCGTCAAGATAAGAGTTTCCGCAACCAATCTGATCGTACATGATAAGCTGTCGGCTGTCTTCCTCGGAGAGTCTATCGAGAACCTCAAAGTAATTGTGAGTCGAGCCGGGGCCGCCGTGGAGCAAAAGAAGCGGTGCCTTGTCGCTCTTTTCGCCGACGATACGGCAGTAGGTCTTGTGGCCCATGTAATCTATATATTTTTCGGTAATTTTCATGTTTTCACGCTCCTTTGCGTTTTCCACTCTAATCTAACACAATCAAAGCTTAAAATCAACAAAAAGCACCGAAAGCAAAAAGCCGTCGGTGCTACGGAAAAATAAATATGTGAGGTTGTCTTAATTAATCAATCCGTGCCGTCCTTATCGGCGTCAGCAAGGTTATCGGAGGAATTTTCAATCAGCTGTACACTTTCCGTCTTACTCTCTGCATCATTGCTTTGAGCACTCACGACTATCATCTTGAGACCCGTCAAAAGCACGGCAACAGTGAGCAGCATACACAAAAGCTTAACATATCTTCTCATAACAAATTCCTCTCTTTCAATCTTTAAAGCGACTTCTATTCATATCTTTTGTATCGTATGCTTTAATTTTACGCATTCTATGCGAAAAAATCTTCACCGCATCGCAAAGAAAATGCAAAAAAGTTGTGTTCGTTTTGTGAAGAACATTGATTATTTCTCACTTTACCAATCACTCATTGAAGAAGCAAAACTCAAATGGTAGAATATGTTCAAAAGAACTTATGGGAGGATTTTTCATGTCAGTTTTAGAAATAACAAAACTCTTTTCGAATGTGTGGCAGTTTCATGAGAACAGTAACGTAGCAAAGGTTGACGCTTATCTCATCGTAGGCGAGAAAAAAGCGTCGCTTATCGATTGTCTTCAAAGCGTCGAAAACCTATACGACGAGGTGCGAAAATTAACTTCTCTTCCCTTTGATGTTTACGTCACTCACGGCCACTTTGACCACCTCGGCACAGACGCAAAAAGCTTACATTCACACGGATGTAAAATTTACATGGATAAGCGTGATTTTGACATTCCGTCAAAAATGCACGGCTTCTCTTATCCCGATAACTTTTTCACGGAAATTCATGACGGGGACACGATAGACCTCGGCGGCACTTCTCTCTCGGTTCTCGAAATACCGGGTCACACACCGGGAAGCGTCGCTTTTCTCGACAGAGAAAACGAAAGGCTTTATTCCGGCGACGGCATAGGCTCGGGATGCATTTGGCTGCAAATCCCGTTTACTCTCCCTCTCTCGGAATTCACAAGTAATCTTAAAAAGCTAAGAGAAGAGCTTGAGCCTTACAAGAATCTTGAGATTTACCCCGGTCACCGCTACCAGTCCCCCACTTTGCTTAAGCTTGATTATGTTGACAATGTTCTCACTCTCAGCGAAAAAATCCTGAGCGGAGAAACAGTCGGCAGGGAAAGAGAACTTAAGCTTGGCGGAGTGCTCGATATAAACTACCGTGAAGCCAGCCTTGGCAAAATGACAAGCTTTTGCTACGACCCGAAGAGACTATAAACAAAAAGAGCACGGCTAAGCCGTGTTCTTTCTCTGTCCTTTTTCATAGATTAACTCACTCTAAATTCAATTCGGTTGTATTTTTGACAAAAAACAAAAAGATTTATTATTGCAAATTTTGGAGAAAAAGTCAATTAAAATTTTATAAATTTTCTGATATAATTTATATCAGAATATATAGAACTTAATACAATAATACAAGGAGTGATAACTATGATATCTATCGGACAGGTAGTTCTTTACGGAAATCAGGGAGTTTTTGAGGTAACAGGCACAGAAACCCAGACCTTCAGCGGTATCAGCACGGACTACTATGTTCTCCGTGGAGTTTCCGAAACAAAGCGCACGGTTTATGTTCCTTCCGCTAACGAACAGTTGACAGCGAAGATGAAGCCTGTTTTGACGGCAGATGAAGTGAATGCTCTTTTAGACACACTTCCGAATCACGAGAATCTTTGGATTGATAACGAAAATCAAAGAAGAGAAGCATACAAGGAAATTTTGTCATCGGGCAACCGCTCGAAAATGCTCTCCCTCGCAATGACGCTTTTTGACCACAAGAATAAGTGTCAGGCAAGCGGAAAGAAAATGCACCAGAGCGACGAGAGAGCCTTTAAGGAAGCCGAAAAGCTTATCAACGGCGAGTTCGGCTATGTTCTCGGTATAGATCAGGACGAAATCGCAAAATACATCAGCGCAAAAGTAAGCTGATTAACCACGAAAATTTATCCGCTCCGTTTTTCGGGGCGGTTTTGTTTTTAGCGAAAACGGACAGGCAAAACACCTGTCCGTTTTTCATCAATATTCGGTAACTGTCAGATTTTTAAATCCACCTTGGGCGTCACAGCTTGTCCAAAGTCCGATTCCGCCGTGAGAATCTCCGTGCTTAAGCTTATCGCTCCAAAGCACAAGCTCATCATTCACGAAGAATTTCGCTTTATCGCCGTTCACCTCAATTTTAATGTGCGCCCACTCATCAAGAGCAATGCTGTCAACAGCCGCCTCATAGCCTTCGATTCCGAACTCTCTGTAATAAGAGAATATATATCCGGGATATGTAAAATACTGACATCCGTGACTTTTTCTGACGGGATCGGTGCAGTCTCTGCCGTTTGTCGGTCTTATGTAGAAGCACTCAAACTCACTGTCATTCTCATTTATTCTGAACGCTATTCCGACAAATCCGCGAGCCTCTGAAAAAGCATTTTTCATAAGGCTTCCCCTGATGTCAGCCTCGATTACCCCATTGTGAAAATCTAAACCGATAACTCTTGCATAGGTATTTTCATCGGGAATATTATTCTTGTCCGTCTGCTCTACAATCGCCGTGTCACCTATTATCTCAAGAGAAGAATGAACCGCTCTTAAATTTTCTTTATTCAATTCAATGCGTTTTGTACCCATAAGAAAATCCTTCCTGTTATGTTTCTGTTGTTAGTTTAACAGATTAGTTTTCGCCTCACAAGTACGCACCTTTTTGTAAGCGATACGAACAAATCAGCATATTGCGGATAAACAGTACTCGAGTCCCTCCCCGTTTAGACAGTAACCCTCTGCCTGCTTTATTAACACCTTTGCTCCTCTTATTACAACTGCTTTTGGAGGCTTTTCTGCGATAAACGCTCCGCCGTAAATCATTATTTTGCCGTCCTCAATCTCGCAGTCGGCATGATCCTGACATGTGATAAACAAGCATTTCGGTTCTTTTTCAAGCGAAAAAGTTGCTATGCTTTTTCCGTTGCCCGTATATTCGATCGTGACAAATTTCAATTCACTTTCACGAAGTGCCTCCACCGCACGGTCAATTTTCTCATTATCCGATACGAAATCCTCTCTTTTCGGTATATCGTCCTGAGTCCACAGATTAAGTCCCAAATTTTCTGTTTTATTCGTGCTTGCCACTTTACCACTCCTTTTCTTCAAGCTTTTCCCAGCTTAGCCCCATAGCGTCAAGCTGAGAAAAACTAAATTCCTTTTCATCAAAATATCCCCATTCTCCGCCGCTTAAAACATACTCCGTTTTAAGTCCGACAGGAATGAGATTTTCTATTATTTTCTTTGTCAACTCCAAGCTTAGCTTGTGAGAATAAAGCTTAATAACAGCGTTTTTGCCGTTTCGGATAATATTCCCCTTTGATGCCGCCGCACCGAAAACATTTTGAATTCCCTGTGAGTCACAGCCGATTCTTCTTTTTCGTGCCACAAGCAATTCTCTCATATCGTTTTCGCTCATGCTCTTTCCGCCCAGAATAATTTTCACAAACTTCAAAAGCATATCTTCCGTGCAAGACAATGCGTTTCTTTGAGCCGTCACGCTCTCCATTAAATCAAGAAGATATTCTGCCTGTTTTTTGAAAGCGTCCTCATAGCTTTTGTACAGCTTAATACTGTATTTTTCGTGCTCACGGAGTGCAAGCATATTCAGTCTATCGACTTTTTCGTCAATCGTCATCAGCTCATCTCCCTTATACTCAGCGTCCCGACCGTCAGAATTTCATTTTCTTTGATTTCTATATCCTCAATCGAACTCGGCAAACTCATATTTTTGACACTGTCGCACGCCATAAGCAATGAAAAAATCTGTGCTCGGCTTAGCCCCTCACCGATTTCTGCTGCTTCAAAAAACTCATTGATTTTTTCGGTTACTTCACTTCTTACCTCGTCAAAAGTATAACCGTCAGCCGCAGAAACATACACACTCAAATCTGCCGTGTGCGGCACAGCATTTGTGACAGCAACCACAGTTCCGAGCGGAGCTTTTTTCAGGCATTCGCTTTCGAGCTTTACCAAGTCTTCGTCGCTAAGCTCGCTACCGTTACCCCACACATAAATATTCACCGTGGCGTTTCCCTCAGAGCAAACATTTACTTTGCCGACGCTTTCGTTTTCAAGCGTGGTCTGCCTGTAAAGCTCTTTGTTCGCTCCCGTCACACACTCGCTCATTCTTTCAAGAAGCCTTTTGCGAAGAGAAATATCGCTTTCCTCGTCAGCACCGCCGGAAAAATCCGCTATATTTCTGACAAATTCGATTTTGGACGGTGCGGATACGATTCTCCCTATCGTCAAAGCGGGAACATTGGCAGACTCCGCCCACGAAAGACTCTCTGCCACCACGCTTACGGCAACAGCGCCGCTTTCAAGAAGACCGTTTGCACTTGTCACAAACTCAGTTCCGTTCTCTGCGGCAAATATGCTCCCTTGGGGATGTTCACATCAAAATCAAGCGCACCAGAAACGGAAAGCTCCAGAGTACCATGCGATTTTCTTCTCGGTTTTCGCTCTAATCCGTACTCCGCCGCAAGTCGGTCGAGATATTCTCCGCTTGCCGTTGCGGCAAAGCACTCTTTTTCCATATCTTCGATGAGCCTTTCGAGCGTATACACCTGATGCGCCATAATCTCAAGTCTTTTTAACTGTTCCGAACCTTCACTTGGTGCCTCGTCATATTCCGACAGTATATCCGAGAAAATCTCATCATAGCTTCGGTATTTTATCTTATTCTCAGTACTCACGACCGTTAATCATCACCTTTCCGTTATTTTTCAGTACTATCACCGCTCCGCCCAAGCTTTTCAGCATAATTTCACCAGCCTCAAGCTCCGTGCCCGCAGGCTCAAGAGACCCCAAAATTCTCTCCTCGTCAAGCTCCACCGCCTCGTCTGTCGGATAGACAAAATATATGCCGTACGGGTGAAGCAGTCTCAGGTTTTTCTTCTCTGAGTCCGAAACGGCTGTGGGATTTTTACCTCCTACCAAAATCTTTCCTTTCACGCTAATCCTCCTCCCGTTTATATCCTCCGACCGTGAAACTTACCGCACCGTTTTTCATGACAAGCTTCACCGTATCGGCAAGAATTTCGGTTTTATTGTATTCTGCCGTGTCACCGGGATAAATATCCTCAAATTTCTCTCTGAATAAAAGCGTCACATATATCTTCTTTTTCAAAAGTCTGTTCTTTTCATCAATACTCAGTGAATTTCTGTACACCGTGCCTATTCCGTCACCGTCAGCGACAGAATAAGAGTATTGCCCCGTACCCGTGTCCGTCACCCTGACGCATTCACAAACGCTCTCGCCGTCAATATTTGTTTTCACACAATAAGCATTTTTGAGCTTAAATTTATCCGAATCAATCGAAAATTCATCATCGGAAAAATATATCTTGTTGCGCCTGACATACACGTTTTTCCCGAGAAATTCCGCCGCAAAATTCTTGATTAATTCAAACACGCTTGTGCCCGTGTTTACATTCATCTCGCCGACAGCCTCACAGTCCGAGCAAATTTCAATTCCGCTTTCACTTAAATATCTTCTTTCAATTCCCCTTGCGGAAGGATTTTTCATAATGCCCGGCTCTGCTTCATCCAAGAATAATCGGTTAAGCATCCCCTTAGCCGAATATGTCGTAACCGAAGAGTTCTCCCCCGTCTTTCTCTCATAGCCGATTATGTCACCTGTAAAAATTATCTCACCGTCATACTCGGCAATGATTTTTTCCTTTTCGGGAACATTTCTCATCAGCGGCAGATTGTAGCTGTTTCTCACGCTAACCGAAAGCGTGTCGGCTTCGTTCTCACGCCTTATCAGAGTAAATTCATTCACGGCATGAAGTCGGCGCAAATTTCCGTTATCGTCACCGATTAAAAATATAAATTCATCCTTTTTCACGAATTCTCACCTTACCTCCCGTATTTAAAAGCTCCTCAGCCCCTGAAAGCTTCACAAGATAATCGATATTTATGTTTTCAAGCCGTGCAGTATCAAAGAGAGTTTCTCCGTCATTTGAAATATGATATTCTCTCGGCAAAATATAGTCACGAAGCTTAATTTCACAGGGAACAAGCCAAAATCCGTTTTTAACAGTCGGATTGTATTTTACCACCGAGCTTATGACCATACCGTGAGACAATATAATATCCGTAATATTATTCACAAGAGAAAATACCTCATTTCCGCTTGTCCCTTGCTTCAGATAAATATCAAGCTTAACGCTAAATATCCTTTCACCGCTCAAGGGATTTTCCTCGACATTGCCAAAATAAACATGACAGATATTTTTCCTTTTAACGGGCGTTATCTTTTCGGCAGAAATTTCCGTCACAAATTCCGCCTTTTCTCCGATTTCTCTTTTTAGAAGTGAAACTATTTCATTAATACAATCGTTATTCATCGTCACCTCCGACCGCATCGAACACAAAATCAGGATCCTCTCCGCCGATATAAGCAAGCTCCTCTCGGATAAGTGATGAGAGCATTCCGACGAATACCGAATCCCGCTTATTTAGCGTGATTTCTCCTGCCCTTACTCCGCCCGCACTCACGGCAGAATCAATGATAACCGCCTGTCTCACGGCAATAAGTGCGGCAATATACTCATCCTCACGAAAATCCTCGCTGATTTTAGTCCCCTCGCACAGCCTTTGTGCGTGTCTTATTGCAAGGGTGAGAAGCTCGTCACCGAGCTCCCCGTCATAGATTTCCCCAGCCATTCTCCTGATGTTTTCTAAATTCATTCCGTCCTCCTTAAGCAGTAAACTCAATTCTCTTTGAAGCACCGCCGTAAATCTTCGCAAAGCCGGCAATCGTGCTGATTGCCGCCCTCTCAAGCTGACGGTCGATAAGCTTATCGTACTCCGTGACAATGTCTCCCGCCTGAATCATCTCGAGTGCCGAGCCCGAATCAAGGCCGATAACCTGACCCGCATCCATAGACGGAACGTGAATAAGCTTTGCTCCGAGCGGAGTAATCATCTTTCCCGTTGCGTGGAAATTGAGTCCTGCGTTGCTGTCTCTGAATTCATTCATGGCAAGAAGCTTGGAGCAAGCCTCTGTTCCTGCAAGCAGAGTATTGAACTTATACGGCGTGAGATCCGCCCAAAGTGTGATTAAATCGGTATAGGAAAGGTCTCCCGTGATTTTTCTCGACACAATCGGGTTGGAATTACCGTCACCGTTCACAAGCACATCAACGGCATCCTTCATCTGGCTTACGGCAATATAATTTCCTATCTGACGAAGTGTGACCGTGAAAAGATCAAGCTTCTGAAATCTTAAAGCCTCATAGGACGCAACAAGCATTCTGCCTCGCTTTTTGAGCGAAACAAGATTTTCGGAGGAGGTAATCTCCGTTGTCGGAATGCTCTCGCCCTCGTTTGTCGCCTTAAGCTCAAGGTCATCGCCCGTCATGGTGGAATTCACCGTTCTGTAATCGAGCGAATCTATCTTTGTGACCGTTGCAATCATATCCTTTAGAGAAGAATTCATATCAACTCCGCTTCTCACCGCTCTTGCGACATACTCGGGGAAAAGTGCTGCACTCGCCGATGTCGAATAGAACTTTTCCACTCTGTCCGAAGAGGGGCCCGAAACTCTTATTCCGAATCTTTTGAGCTGACGCTGATATGCGTCCAAGCCCTCAAGCTCCGTACCGATATACTTGTCTGACGGGTCGAGCTCCTCAAGCACCTGAGTGAAGCTCTTGCCCGCTGTCTGATACATACCCTTTTCAATGTTAATGTTTCTGTAATCCATATTTAATTCTCCTTTTCACTTACTTTTCACTTAACTTTCTCGTTATTTTCCGCTAAACGTAACATTTTTTTATCATTTGAACGTTATTATATAACCGTACTTAAGAGATACAGCAGATAACAAACGCCAGTGTTAAAGCTAAAAATCTTCTTAATATCATCTCACTTTCTTTAGAGCCGCGGCGTACGACGGGTGGAAGCGTTTAAGCCAAGGTTCATCCCCAAAAATCCGAACTAACAAAGAATTGCCTCCTTAGGGAGGTTTTTCTTTTGCCCTTTTTCTCAAATCGAATATTCACCGTACATACTGTCCGTTTTAATTTTGTGCTCACCCGCTGTCTGCGGCGCAAAATCCATCTCTACGGGCAGTTTTTTATTTGCCGCCTTGCTCATAACGGAATAAAGCTTCTCAAGAGCGATTGCATCAAGATTTTCCGTCATTTTTTCGATTGTCTCTCCGTCAAGCTCGGGACTTGTCACACGAAAGCACTTGGCTATTCCCGTCTCAAGCTTTTCACGGTAAGCCTTTCCCATTTCACAAAGCCCCAAAAGTTTTGCCGCCTCAGAAGCACTCAGACTGATTTCCTCCTGTGTGTCCTTTAGCTTTTCGATTATGTCGATGTTTTTGATATTCTCCCTCATAT